>JADGNS010000409.1 GCA_017883355.1 Candidatus Solibacter sp. | reverse complement strand
GCATGAACCAGCGTGAACTGTTCGCCGCACCTGGCGCACCCGCCGCGCCTACGCTGCGTCCGGGGTTCCGCATGCATCGCGTGGAAGTGCTCAACTGGGGCACGTTTCACAAGCAGGTGTGGGGTCTCGATCTGGGCGGGAACAATGCGCTGCTCACCGGCGACATCGGAAGCGGAAAATCCACCTTTGTCGACGCCGTCACGGCATTACTGGTGCCGCGCGCCAACTTCAACAAAGCGGCCGGCGCGGCCACGGGTGAGCGCAGCCTGGAAACCTATTTCTTCGGGCGCTACAAATCCGAACGCGGCGAACCCGGCCTCTCGTCGAAGCCCGTGAGCTTGCGCGGCGCGGACAGCTACTCGGTGCTGCTCTGCCGCTTTTTCAACGAGGCGCTGGCGCAGCACGTCACCCTGGCACAGGTCTTCTGGGCCAAGGCGCCGCAAGGTCCGCCGGCCCGTTTGTTCGTCATCGCCGACCGGCACCTTTCCATCACCGAACACTTCGCCGGTTTCGGCGCCGATATCAATACGCTGCGCAAACGCCTGCGCGCCATGCCGCAAGTGGAACTGTTCGAGACGTTCCCGCCCTACGGCTCGGCGTACCGGCACCGCTTCGGGATCGAAACCGAACAGGCGATGGATCTTTTCCACCAGACCATCTCGATGAAATCCGTGGGCAACCTCACCGATTTCGTGCGCGAGCACATGCTGGAGGCCTCGTCCGTGGAGGAGCGGATTCAGGCGCTGATCGGCCACTATCAGGATCTGGACCGCGCCCATGAACTGGTATTGAAGGCCAAGGAACAGGTGGGATTCCTGACGCCGCTGGTGGCCGCCTGCGACGAACGCGCCACGCTAGCGGCGAAGGTGGACACGCTGCGCGCCTGCCGCGAGGCGCTGCGCCCGTGGTTCGCCACGCGCAAGCGCGGCCTGCTGGAAAAACGCATCGCCAACCTGGTTTCCGAGATCGAGAAACTGGCCCACCGGATCGCCGCCACCGTGGAAACGCGCAGCCGGCAACTGGCCGATCGCGACTCCATCCGCCAGGCGATCGGCTTGCAGGGCGGCGACCGCATCGAACGCATCAAGCGCGATATCGCCGACAAGCAAGCCCAGAAGGCAGAGCGGGCGCGGCGGGCCACGCAATACGACGCGCGCGCCAAAGCGCTGGAACTCCCGGGCGCCACCGACGCCGACACGTTCGCCGCCAATCAGCGCGCCATCCGCGAGGGCCGGCTTGAAACCGAGGCGGCGCAGGCGGAGGCGCAGAACGCGCTCACCGAAGCCGGCATGGAACTGCGCCAATTGCAGGAGCAGTGGGAAGAACTGGAAGCGGAGTTGCAGTCGCTCTACCGTCGCCGCTCCAATATTCCGCGGCAGATTCTGGAAATGCGCAGCGAACTGTGCCGCACCACCGGCATCAGCGAGGACGACATCCAGTTCGCCGGCGAACTGCTGCAGGTGCGCGCCGAAGAGCGCGAGTGGGAAGGCGCCATCGAGCGCCTGCTGCACAATTTCGCCCTGTCGCTATTGGTGCGCGATGTGCATTACTCGCGGGTGGCGGAATGGGTCGACCGCACGCACCTCAGCGGACGCCTGGTCTACTTCCGCGTGCTCAAGGTGAGAGCGGCGGATCACGCTGGGTTGCACGCCGCCTCGTTGGTGCGCAAGATCTCGGTGAAGCCCGAGTCGGGCTTCTACGACTGGATCGACGCCGAACTGGCGGCGCGATTCAACTACGCCTGCTGCGAGACGCTCGACCAATTTCGTCGCGAACCGATGGCCGTCACACGCGCCGGGCAGATCAAAGGGAAGGGCGAGCGCCATGAGAAAGACGACCGCCACCGCATCGACGACCGCTCGCGATTCGTGCTCGGCTGGAGCAACGAGCAGAAGATCGCCGCACTGAAGCTGGATCAGCACCGCCTGGAAACCCGGCGCGCGCCGCTCATGGATCGGATCGACAGGCTGAAGCTGCAAAGGGACGCCGCGCAGGAGCGCAACACCAGGCTCGCCGAGCTCGCCGTGTTCGAGAGCTTCCAGGAACTCGATTGGCGTCCGCTCGTGACAGAGATCGAACGGCTCGACGGGGAGCGCCGCGAGTTGGAGGAAGGCTCGGATATCCTGCGCACGCTCCAGCAGCAGCTCGCTCAACTGGAAGCCGCCGCCAAGGAGACCGAAGCCCGGCTGACCAGCGACCAGAGAGACCAGACCCGCGCGGAAGAACGCCGCGACCAGGCGCGGGAACTGCTGGCCGCTTGCGACCTCCTGCTTTCCGGCACCAGCGAAGAGGTGAAGGCGGACGTCTTCCCGCGCGTCGAATCCATGAGCTTCGAGGCGCTGGGCGGACACGCGCTGACGGTGGAGAGCTGCGACAACCGCGAGCGGGAAATGCGCGAGTGGGTCCAAACCCGCATCGACGCCGAAGACAAGAAGATTCGCGCCCTGGAAGAGCGCATCGTCAAAGGCATGCAGGCCTATCGGGGGCGCTATCCACTGGAGACCCGCGAGGCCGACGCCAGCGTGCAGGCCTCTGGCGAGTATCGCAAGATGCTGTTTCGCCTGAAGGCGGACGACCTGCCGCGCTTCGAAGCCGCCTTCAAGAGCCTGCTCAACGAAAACACCATCCGCGAGGTGGCCAACTTCCAATCGCAGCTCAACCGCGAGCGGGAGACGATTCGCGAGCGCATCGAGACCATCAATCGCTCGCTGCGCGGCATCGACTACAATCCGGGGCGCTACATTCAACTGGAGGCGATTTCGAATACCGATCCGGAGATCCGCGATTTCCTGGTGGCGCTGCGGGCCTGCACCGAAGGGTCGCTCGCGGGTTCGGACGAGGCGGGATATTCGGAAGAGAAATTCCTCCAGGTGAAGCGCATCATCGAGCGATTTCGCGGGCGCGAAGGCACCGGCGAACTCGACAAGCGCTGGACCGCCAAGGTGACCGACGTGCGCCACTGGTTCACCTTTTCCGCCTCCGAACGCTGGCGCGAGGACGGGCGCGAATTCGAGCACTACGCCGATTCGGGCGGCAAGAGCGGCGGCCAGAAGGAAAAGCTCGCCTACACCGTGCTGGCCGCCAGCCTGGCGTACCAGTTCGGCCTGGAGATGGACGCGCCGCGCACGCGCTCCTTCCGCTTCGTGGTGATCGACGAAGCCTTCGGCCGGGGGTCGGATGAATCGGCGCGCTACGGTCTGGAACTCTTCGCCAGGCTGAATTTGCAGCTCCTCATCGTGACGCCGCTGCAGAAGATCCACATCATCGAGCCTTACATTGCCGGCGTGGGGTTCGTACACAGCGAGAACGGACGGATCTCGATGCTGCGCAATCTCACCATCGAGGAGTATCGCGCCGAACGCGCGGCTCGCGCCAAATGAAAGCCACCCCGTGGACCTCGCCCGCCGATCTGCGCCGCCAGGTGCAGCGCCACTGGGACAGCGGGCGGCTGCTCGCCGCCGGCATTAAGGGCGAGACCCTGTTCCCGCTGGAATTGCGGCTCCGCGGACCGGATACGCGCGCCCTCTCGGAGCGCTTCGAGGAGGTCCGGCAATGGATTCGGGAATTGGCGCGCGAATTGGAGAGCGAGAGCCGGTGCCGGATCGAGTGGCGCGAGGTCAATCATCGTTTGCTGGGACCGAATCGCGTGCCAGCGCGCGTGGTGGTGCCCGGCGAGCGCGAGGCGCTGGAACTCATCGGCAAGACGGACGATGCGGCGCGCTTCCGCTCTCTGGCGGCCGTCACGCTGAAGAAGCTGCCGGAACTGCGTGCGTGGCTGGCGCGCAGACCGCTGACCGCGCTGCAATATGCCGCCGATTGGGAGCGAATCCTGGCGGTGCTGCTGTGGTTTCGAGCCCATCCGCGGTGCGGGCTCTACCTGCGCCAGCTCGATCTGCCCGGCGTGGATACGAAGTTTATCGAAGGTCGCAGGGCGCTGCTGGCGGAGCTGCTGGACATCGTGCTGCCGCCGGAAGCGCTTGACCCCGGCGCCGCGGGGCAGCGCAGTTTCGAGCAGCGCTACGGATTGGCGTCCAAACCGTCGCAGGTGCGGTTCCGCATCCTGGATCCCCGCCTCTCCATACAAGGGTTGACGGACCTGGCGGTTCCGGCGCGCGAATTCGCGTCCCTGGATTTGCCCGTGGAGCGCGTCTTCATCACGGAGAACGAGATCAACGGACTGGCCTTCCCCGACGTTCCCGGCAGCCTGGTGATTTTCGGCTTGGGCTACGGCCTCGACCGCCTCTCCGAAGTGCGCTGGCTGCACGAGCGCGCGCTCTCCTACTGGGGCGACATCGATACGTACGGCTTCCATATCCTGGACCGCCTGCGGGTGCTGTTCCCGGCCGCGCAATCGTTCCTGATGGACCGGGAAACGCTGCTCGAACATGCGCCGTTATGGGTTCGGGAGAGCAACCCCTACGATGGCGAACTCGTACGTCTGACCTCCGCCGAGCACGCGCTATACGACGACCTGCGCCACAATCGTCTGGGGGAGCGCGTCCGCCTGGAGCAGGAGCGCATTGCCTACGGCTGGCTGGAACAGGCTCTCAGCAGCCCAAGTCTTCGCGGACGATTTTGAGCTTTTCCAGATTGCCCAAAATCGTCAGCGCGATCTGCTTCGGGTCGAAAAAGGTCTGCGCGATCCGCCGCACGTCGTCCGCGGTCACGGTTTCGATGCTCTCCAGCAATTCGTCCAGGGTGAAGAATTTGCCGAAGTACATTTCCTGCCGCGCCAGGTTCGACATCCGGCTGCCCGTCGATTCCAGACCCAGCATCAGCGAGCCCTTGAGGTGGTCCTTGGCCCGCCGCAGTTCCTCATCGCTCACCTGCTGCTCCTTAAGCTCGCGGAATTCCTTGGTGATGGACGCCACCACTTTCCGCGCGGATTCCACGCTCGTCCCGGCGTAGATGGAGAGACAGCCTGTGTCGCGGTACGGGTTGAGTTCGCTGAAGACGGAATAGGCCAGCCCCTGCCGCTCGCGGATGTTCTGGAAGAGGCGCGAACTCATTCCGCCTCCCAGCAAGGTGTTCAGCACGTAGCAGGCGAACCGCTCATGGTGCGGCAGCGGGTACGAGGGAACGCCCAGGCACAGGTGCACCTGCTCGAGCGATTTCTTGTTGCGCAGCTCAATGCGGGCGTGCGTGTTCGGGGTCTGCTCCGCGGGCGCCTCTCCGCCCCGCGGCAGGGAATCGAAGTGCTGCCGAACGAGCGTCGTGAGCCCCTCGTGCGTCAGGTTCCCGGCCGCCGTTACCAGCACGTTCGCGGGCGCGTACACCGCATTGTAAAAATCGCGCAACACGGTGCTGTCGAACCGCCGCACGCTCTGCGGCGTGCCCAGAATGGGCTTGCCGAGCGCGTGATCCTTCCAGAAATTAGCCGAGAAGATCTCGTGGACCAG
>JADGNS010000408.1 GCA_017883355.1 Candidatus Solibacter sp. | reverse complement strand
GCAGGATTGCAAGTGCGATCTTCTTCACGGGATTCCTCGCTTCCATTCTAAGCGAAGCCGTCCGGCTGACTGACCGCGCCAATGTGCGCCTGTTCATCGATAAAGAGGCGGCCTGCGGTGAGCGCCTTGCGGTCGATTTCCAGCAGATCGAGTTTCTTCACTTTGTCTTCGAGCACGCTCAAGGCAGTTCCGGGAGCCAGACAGTGGGTCTCTTCCAGCAGCGCCCCCATCAATACGATGTTGGTGGCCTTCGTCGAACCGAGTTTGTCGGCCATCTCCGCCGCCGGAATAGAGACCACCTGTACTTCCGGCGCATAAAAGTCGGCAGGAAGGCTGGCGCCGTTGTAAAGAATGATTCCGCCACTGACTACTTCGTGGGCAAACTTCCGCAGCGAGTACTCATTCATGGCCACGAGCACATCGGGGTGCGAGATGAGGGGCGACCCGATCCGCTCGTTCGACAAGCACACATGGCAGTGCGCGCTGCCCGAGCGCATCTCCGGGCCATACGACGGCAGCCAGCTCACCTCCAGTCCTTCGCGCATGCCCATTTCGATGAGCAGTTGCCCCAACAGCAGCACGCCCTGGCCTCCGAAACCCGCGATTTTGATCTTCACGTCTCGGAAGTGATGGGCGTGTTTCCGTTTGGAAGTGTCGGCCGCTCCCGCTTTCGCAGTGATCCCAAGCACGTCCGCTATGGGGCGTTGCGGCGGCTCAGTTCCCGCGGGCATTTCCGGCCGGCGGTCGCGGAAAACATTCAGCGGAAAGGTTGGCGTCATTTTATCGAGAACCCAGCGCCGCGCTTCCACCGGGTCTTTGCTCCAAATCGTCGGACACGGCGACAAGATTTCGACAAACGAGAAGCCCGCGCCATCGCGCTGGATCTCGAGTGCTTTGCGGATCGCCCGCCGCGCTTTCATGATGTTCTTGTTGTCCGAAAGCGCCACGCGTTCGATGTATGCCGGCGCTTCCAATGTGGCGAGAAGTTCCGCCATGTGGAGAGGGAAGCCTTCGTTCGACGGCCGCCGGCCCCAGGGGGAAGTTGTGCTCTTCTGCCCGACCAGGGTGGTTGGCGCCATCTGCCCGCCGGTCATTCCGTAGATTCCGTTGTTCACGAAAAAAACAGTGATCTTTTCCCCGCGGTTGGCAGCATGCACTATCTCGGCTGTGCCGATTGCCGCTAAGTCGCCGTCTCCCTGATACGAAATGACAATCTTATCCGGGCAGGATCGTTTGATTCCCGTGGCCGAAGCTGGCGCGCGGCCGTGCGCGACCTGCACATTACCTACGTCAAAATAGTAGTAAGCGAACACCGAACAGCCCACCGGACTCACGAAGATCGTCTTGTCCTGCAGCCCCAGGTCCTGCAACGCTTCGGCAATGAGCTTGTGTACCACTCCGTGTCCGCAGCCGGGACAGTAGTGGGTCTGGTGCTTCAGCTCTGCCTTGCGCTCGTACAGGTCATAGAACAGCGGCGACTTGGAGTGGACTAGTTCGTATCCGTTGTTACTTACTTCGTCTACTACGGCGTTGGCTTGCGGGTTGACTGCGGATTCATTTTCGGGCTTGACTTCCAACTTCACTTCGGAATCCACTACGCTGATCACGCTCTCGTTTGCCATTGTCGTTGTCCCCTTCGGGCCTGATCCCCGTCTGGCC
The DNA here is from genome assembly GCA_017883355.1 of Candidatus Solibacter sp. Classification (GTDB taxonomy): domain Bacteria; phylum Acidobacteriota; class Terriglobia; order Bryobacterales; family Bryobacteraceae; genus Solibacter. The sequence goes on along the minus strand of JADGNS010000408.1, from coordinate 3,742 downwards.
CTCAGCGGCTAAAGCCGCAGTCCTTGCTGCCCTATGCGGCACGGCTGAAGCCGCGCCCCTTCAAAGCAAAAGCAAAACCCGAGCTTACCGGTCTCAGACTGCCACGGCCATGCGTGACAACACTTGTTCCTGCAGCTCTCGCACCGAGGGCACGTTGCCACCTACCCGGCCGTAGAACTCCACCGGCACCTTGCCGTTCAGCGCCAGGCGCACATCTTCCACCATTTGTCCGTTGCTCAATTCGACGACCAGCACCTTTTGCACCTTGGAGGCCGCTTCCACCAGAGCCTTCGAGGGATAAGGCCACAGAGTGATGGGTCGGAACAGCCCTGCTTTCACGCCTTCCTTGCGTAGTGCTTCCACTGTCGAAAGCAACACTCGGGACACGATGCCGTACCCGACCAGCAGCACCTCGGCGTCCTCGGTGTGGCAGAGCTCGCAGCGCGGCTCGGCTTCTTGCGCACGGATGTACTTGGCTTCCATTTTGCGCTGGTGATCTTCCAATTCATCGGTTTCGAGATAAATGGAACTGATCAGGTTGGCACGCGTCTCCGGCGTTCCCTTGACCGCCCACGGTTTATCGGGCGGCTGAATCTCACGATCTTCCAGTTCCAGAGGCTCCATCATTTGCCCGACGAAGCCGTCCGTCAGTACGACTGCCGGATTGCGGTATTTGTCCGCGAGCTCGAATGCCAGCATGGTGAACTCGGCCATCTCCTGCACCGATGCGGGAGCCAGCACGATATTGCGGTAGTTGCCATGGCCGCCGCCTTTCACCATGGCGAAATAGTCGCTTTGTTCCGGCGCGATGTTGCCCAGTCCCGGTCCGCCGCGCATTACATCCACGATCACGCAGGGCAGTTCCGCGCCGGCCAGATAGGACATACCTTCCTGCATCAGGCTGAGTCCGGGGCCAGAGGATCCAGTCATGACACGCATCCCAGCCGCCGCTGCTCCGTAGACCATGTTGATGGCAGCGGTTTCGCTCTCCGCTTGCAGGAACGTTCCGCCAACCTGCGGGAAGTAGAGTGCGGCCGCCTCGGCGATTTCGCTGGCTGGAGTAATCGGATATCCGTAGTAGCCGCGGCATCCGGCGAGGATGGCGCCCTTTACCACCGCCACGTTTCCTTTACAGAGCTGCCGCATGTTCGCCCCCTTGCACCGGCACGGTCACAGGCGCGGTTGCCTTTGCTTTGGCCTTTATGCGGTAGACGGTAATCGCGCCCGGTTCCGGGCAGCAATAAAAGCAGATTCCACAACCCGTGCAGTCGTGCCCGGTGTAGCGCGCCGGATGAAACCCGTAAGAACTCAACTCCGGCGCCAGTTCCAGGCACTTGGGCGGACAAGACTCCACGCATAGCCCGCATCCCTTGCATTCCTCGACATCGACCGTGACCTTACCGCGCGCTTGGACTGCCATGGTTCACCTCGTTGCCGTCCACCTCGTTGCCGCTTGTCCGCGCGGCCGTGCCGGACCTACGTCCAGCGCGAAATTCCTGTCCGCCGCAGACTCCGTCAGTTTTGATTAGAAGCCCTCTCCGCCACTAGGGCGGTGACCTTACGCACGAGCCATTGTGAGGCGCGTCACATCAAGCTCTACACCTAAGCCCTTACCAATCAAACTCTTACCACGTGCCGGGGGTGGTCAAATACTCATGGATCGATTTCGCCGCGCGCCGCCCCGCGCCCATGGCCAGGATGACAGTCGCGGCGCCGGTCACAATGTCGCCGCCGGCGAACACTCCTTTTCGCGACGTGCGCTGGGTCATCGCGTCCGCTTCGATGTAGTTCCGCTTGTTCGTGTTCAGACCCGGTGTGGTGCTCTGGACAATCGGATTGGCACTCGTCCCGATCGCGATGACCGCCACGGCTAGTGGAATTTCGTATTCGGAGCCTTAAATCGGAACCGGGCGGCGTCTTCCCGAAGCATCCGGTTCGCCGAGTTCCATCTTCTGGCAACGTGCGCCAGCCAGCCAGCCCTTGCCATCGTCGAGGAACTCGAGCGGGGCGGCAAGCACCTGGAATTCGATGCCTTCCTGTTTGGCGTGCTTGATTTCCTCGATGCGCGCCGGCATCTCCGTCTCGCTGCGGCGATAGAGAATGAAGGCCTTCCCCGCCCCGAGCCGCAGCGCCGACCGGATCGCATCAAGCGCTGTGTTCCCGCCACCGATCACGGCCACATTCTTGCCGCGGAAATCCACCATGGGCTCGTCGTACTTCGGGAACTCGTAGGCGTGCATCAGGTTAATGCGCGTCAGGAATTCGTTCGCCGAATAGACACCATTAAAATGTTCGCCGGGAATGCCCATGAACTGCGGAAGCCCCGCGCCGGTGCCGATAAACACCGCGTCGTAGCCTTCCTCTTCCATCAGATCGTCGATGGTGACCGTGCGTCCCACGACTACGTCGGTTTCAAACTCCACGCCCATGGCGCGCATGTAGTCGATCTGCTCGCGGATGATTTGTTTGGGCAGCCGGAACTCGGGGATGCCATACACCAGCACGCCGCCCGGTGTGTGCAGCGCCTCGAATACGTGGACCTGGTGTCCCTTCTGGATGAGATCGCCCGCCGCAGTCAGGCCGGAGGGGCCGCTGCCCACGATGGCGACCTTCTTGCCCGTCGGCGGCGCCTTGGGAATGTTGCTAATATCCATGTGACCCTGTTCATAGTCGGCCACGAAGCGCTCCAGATATCCAATTCCCAGAGGCTGAACTTTCTTGCCCATCAAACAGCCGCCTTCGCAGTGGTCTTCCTGCGGACACACGCGCCCGGTGATTGCCGGCAGCACGTTGTCTTCGCGGATCTTGGCCGCCGCGGCCATGAAGTCGCCAGCCACGATCAACTGCACGAACTCTTTCACCTTGACGCCCACCGGACAATCGGTCGTGCAGGTTGCTTTGGGGCACTCCAGACAGCGCTGCGCTTCCTGCCGCGCCAGTTCCTCGGAATAGCCCAGGTTCACCTCGGTGAAATTAGTGGCACGCTCCAGCGGGGACTGCTCCAGCATGTGCTGCCGGGGCACCTTCATCCGCTCTTTCAGGGACAGCGGATTCAACGAGGCTTGTTTAGTGGGCTGCTTGGTCGATTCCGTCACCGGCTGTCTCCTTCCACCGCGCAAGCGCCGGTCTGTCCGGCATGAACGGTTTCGAGCTGCGCCTCCGGATCACGCTGGAATTCTTCCATCGACTTCTGCTCCGCCGCCCGGTACATCGAATTGCGCTGCACCAGCACCGCGAAGTCCACGCGGTGCGCATCGAACTCGGGGCCGTCCACGCAGGCGAACGCACTCTTGCCGTCGACCAGCACCCGGCAGCCGCCACACATGCCGGTGCCGTCGATCATGATCGGGTTCAGGCTGACGATGGTGCGGATATGCTCTTTCCGCGTCATCTCCGCCACCGCTCTCATCATGGGGATGGGACCGATCGCCAGCACCAGGTCGATGCGCGTGCCGTTCTCGATCAACTGCCGCAGCTTGTCCGTGACGAAGCCCTTGTCGGCGTAGCTTCCGTCATCGGTCGTAATCATCAGCGCATCGCTGACCTCGCGCAGTTCGCTCTCCAGAATGACCAGTTCCTTATTGCGCGCACCGACGATTGAGATCACGCGATTGCCAGCATGTTTCAGCGCCGCCGCGGTCGGATACGCCATCGCCGTGCCCACGCCGCCGCCCATCACCACCACGGTGCCGAACTTCGCAATCTCTGACGGTTTCCCCAGCGGCCCAACCACATTCAGGAT
>JADGNS010000407.1 GCA_017883355.1 Candidatus Solibacter sp. | reverse complement strand
GATGGTGCCGGACATCGTCCCGGCGCCCGTGGTTTGGGCGGAAAGGCTCGTCGCGAGGCTGGCGGCGAACAGAAGGCAGGACAAACCGATTTTCACCAAAGGGACCTCCGAAACCAAGCTAAGACTGTGTATTTTACCTTACCCGAAACCGGACGTCACTACCAATCAGAATTTGCTATCGGGGCGATAAAGTGACCCTTGTTTCGCGCCGGTGCAATTCTGATTTGGTTTCCTTCATGCCAGCAACGAGCATCGGATCAGCTCCAGCGGACCAAGTCCCGGGAATCGCTCGGGAGACCGCTCGATGGCGCTGCGGATCGCCTCGAAATCGCTTGCGTTGTTATGCACCAGCGGCAACCCGGCCACCAGCGCAGTCGCCGCGATGAATCCATCGAAGCGCCAGCGAGACAGCCGCTCCTGCCGGGACTCCGCCAGCCGGTGGGAACGGCGCGGCGGTGTGGGCGCTTCCGGAATCAACGCGAAGATCTCGCCTGCCACTACCGCCACAGTGGAATCGACCGGCAGCACATTGCCAAGCAGGCTCAGGTAGGCGACCCGCGCCGCTTCGATGTGTCCGCGCGCTCGCGGGGCGGAGCGGCGCCACAGCATACTGTAGCCGCGGATCCGCTCCGTGACCGTCACCGCGGAGACGGAAACCTGGTGGAGCCCCAGATAGGCATAGAGCCAACTCGCGACTTTTGGGCTGGGGTTGCGAGCCAGCCATCCCTCGGCGCTGGTGTCGAAAAGAAAGGGTCCCGTGGCCGGATCGACCATCAGCGCCGACCCGCGCCCGCCGGCTCAAGAATCACGCCGTTCAGAATGGCGAGTTCCTCCTCGGTAAAACCGGCGAACGCCGCTCGATAGCTTTCCAGAATCTGGTCACGCCGATCCCGGGCGCTTTCGAGCCGCAAACCTGCTGCAACGACTTCGGAGATCACCGTGCTCAGGTTCACTTTTCTGGAATGGGCGATCTTTTGAGCCTGGAGCAGGGAGTCGGACGGAAGCGTCAGGGTTGTGCGGCGTTTGAGGGCCGATTGCTTTCGGGGCATAGATACAGTATGACATCGTTTCGCGCATCAAAGCGTATCAACCTATTGCGCTACGGCTCGCTCAGGGCCTCGCTCGGTGTCATGCAACTACGCTACAGTGGCAAGCCCATTCTTCTCGACCAGCGATAGCAGCTTGAGCGAGGCACCGGAAGGCTTCTTTTCGCCGCGCTCCCACTTGCTGACAAGGCTGCTGGTCACGTTCAGGTAGTTGGCAAAAACGGTTTGGCTGACGTGTTCCCTCTCCCGGATCGCCTTGATCTCTTCTGGCTTCAATGGCCGGATCGGCGTAAGGCAGGCATCGTCGAAACCCCGCATCGTCTGTTTGTCGATGGCCCCGACATTGTGCAAGGCCTCCATGGTTTCATGGATGGCCGCCATCGCATCGCTTCGATACTTTTTGCTCATTCGCTTTTCACCTCCACGAAATCGCCTCTCGTCAACAGCTCCGCGAGTTGCTTTTCTGTTAACGCCAGGACGTGCTTCGCGGCTTCCTTGAACTGTTCTTTCTCATCGTCACTAATGTTCGCCCGGTGGCTTTTGGCGAACCCGTACACGAAGAATGCCTTGGCTCCGCGCCGGAAGAGGATGATGGTCCGGTAGCCTTTTGATCTTCCTTGCCCCGGCCTGGCGATCCGCTGTTTGATGACCCCACCACCGAGGTCGGCATCGATCTGGCCCTTTTCGGCCCGAGCAACACCTTCAAGCAGGACCGCATCCGCTATCCCTTCCTTCCGGGCAAAGCGTTGAAACCATCTGGAAATGTAAATTCGCACAGCGCACCTTTCATTGTATAGCACTTGGTGCTACAGTTCAAGGCTCTTCCGATTTGTCTCGCAACGGGCCGGAGGCACCGCCCTCCCGTCCCCCCCTACTTGGCGTCGCGCCAGTTGTCGCCGGTGCCGATGTCCACCAGGAGCGGGACCGTCAACTGGCACACGCCCTCCATCTCGCGTTTCACCATCCGCGAGACGGCGTCCAGCTCCTCGGGCGGGCACTCGAAGACCAATTCGTCGTGCACCTGGAGCAGCATCGCGCTTGCGTGCCCGCCCGCTGCCAGCGCGGCGTCGATGCGCACCATGGCCAGCTTGATGAGGTCCGCCGCCGTGCCCTGGAGTGGGGAATTCACCGCCGTGCGCTCGGCAAAACCGCGGGCGCTGGGGTTGCGGCCATTGATCTCCGGGATGGGCCGTTCGCGCCCGAACAGCGTGCGCGTCACCCCTGTACGCCGCACCTCGGCGATGGTCTCGTCGATGAACCGCCGGACGCCCGCGTAACGCGCGAAATAGTTTTTGATGTACTTCTCGGCCTCGGCACGCGAAATGCCCAGTTGCGCCGCGAGGCCGAAGCCGCTGATGCCATACACGATCCCGAAATTCACTGCCTTGGCATCGCGGCGCGCTTCCGCGGTCACCATCATGGGCGCCACACCCATCACTTCCGCCGCCGTGCGCGTGTGGATGTCCTCGCCATCGCGGAATGCCCGCACCAGCAGCTCGTCGCCCGACATGTGCGCCAGCAGTCGCAGCTCGATCTGCGAATAGTCGGCCACCAGCAGCTTCCATCCCTGGCGCGGCACGAAGGCGGCGCGAATCTCGCGCCCCAGGGCCGTGCGGATGGGAATATTCTGTAGATTCGGGTTGGAGGACGAGAGCCGCCCGGTGGCCGCGCCCGCCTGGTTGAAGCTGGTGTGCAGGCGCCCGGTCGCCGGATCGATCAGCGCCGGCAGCGCGTCCACGTAGGTGCCCTTGAGCTTGGTGAGCTGCCGGTATTCCAGCACTTTGCGCACGATCTCATGATCGGCGGCGAGAGCGTCGAGCACGTCGGCCGCGGTGGAGACGGCCTTCCCCTTGCTCGCCTTCGGCGCGGGCAGCTTCAAATCCTCGAACAGGACGCGTCCCAACTGCTGCGGCGAGCTGATGTTGAACGGCTTGCCCGCCAGGGTGTGGATCTCCGCCGTGAGCCGCGCGATCTCCGTCTCCATGAGCCCGGAGAGGCGTTTCAACTCGGCGCTGTCGATGCGAATGCCGGTGCGCTCCATGCGCGCCAGCACGCCGGTCAGCGGCAGTTCGATTTCGTCGTAGAGTTTGCGCAGATCGCGGCCATCCACCGCCGGCGATAGCTGGTGGAAGAGCTCCAGGGTGATATCGGCATGCTGCTCCGGCGCCGGGCCGAGCTTGAGATCCATGCGCCGCCGCGCCTGCTCTTCCAGGGCGCAGCCCGAGGGGTCGGCCTCCAGCAGGAAGGCGTACAGCATCACGTCGTGATGGAAGCCGCGCGCTTCGATTCCGAGGCGGGCCAACTCGAGCAGGGCCGCCTTCACGTCACAGGCGATCTTCACCGCGCCCGCGTCTTCCAGCCAGGGCGCGAGGGCCGCGAAATGCTCCGCATGCACGGCGCGCGCCTCGCCGGCACGCCACGCCAGACCAATAGTGTCCAGGGCGAACTCGCCTTCCGCCGATTTCGAAATCGCCACGGCCACCGGCGCGCCCCGCGCCTCCACGAGCCACGCGCGCAATTCGTCGCCGCTCGCCATCACGCCGTATTGCCGCTCGCGCGAATCTTCGCTCGGCCCCAGTTCCTTGAGCAGGCTGTGGAATTCCATCTCCTTATAGATGGCCTTGAGCAGCACGGGGTCGGGGGCCTGCGCCTTGACCGAATCCGCGGAGAACTCCACCGGCACATCGGTGGCGATGGTCGCCAGGCGCTGGCTCATGCGGATGCGCTCGACGTTGTTTTGCAGGCTCTCGCGGTAGGTCTTCTTTTCCACTTCCGCCGCGCGCTCGAGCGCGGCGTCGAGCGACCCGAAGCGCTCGATCAGGTCTTTCGCACCCTTGTCGCCGATTCCCGGCGCGCCCGGGATGTTGTCCACCGCGTCGCCTTTCAGCGCCAAGAGGTCGGCCACCTGATCCGGCCGCACGCCCATGAAGGCCTTCACCTTGTCGGCGTCGTACCACTCGTCGTCCTTGGCGGGATTGAGCATGCTGACGTGATCGTTCACCAGTTGCAGCATGTCCTTGTCGCTGGATACGATCACGACGTCCATGCCCAGCGCTTCGGCGCGGCGCGCCAGGGTCCCGATGACATCGTCGGCTTCGAATCCGGGATATTCCAGGATCGGAATCCGCATGGCTTCCAGAATGCGCCGCACGCACGGGATCTGTTCCAGCAGGTCGGGCGGGGTTTCGGCGCGATTGGCCTTGTACTCCGGGAACTCCTGCACGCGATGGGTGGGCACGCCGCTCTCGAAAATCGCGGCGACGTATGCCGGGGCGTACTGCTTCGACAACTTGCGCAGCATGTTGTTGCAGATGTAGACCGCTTCGGTGGAGAACCCCGTGCTGGTGCGCATCGGCGGAGCGCCCGACCGCGCGCGCGCGTGGTAAGCGCGAAAGATAAATCCGAACGTATCGATGAGGAACAACTGCTGTCTGGCCACTGCGCCCATCATACGATAGACGCGTCTCTCCGCAGCCAGCTGTGACTTAAAGCATGACTCTGCCGTTTGGCAAGGTTATGGTTTGTTCCGGCTTCATTTGCAACATGGATGCCCGCCGCGTGGACGCCCGCTGCTTCCACAAATGGGATCCGACAGCCAGTGGCCAGTAAACCGATCGCGGTTCCTAAATCCTTGGCCACTTTCGAGGACCGATCTCGTCCCAATAGCCTAAACGGGCCAAGTACCGAAACTCGACAACAGCAAGTGGTGCCCATTGCCGAGTCGTGCATGTCAAACCTGCTCACATGATGTTCGACGTCATCACGCTGTTTCTGCCCGGCGATAAGCGTTGAGCGAGCCGTCGGCCGCCACCAAGTCACAGGAGCACGCCAGGTGAGTCCGCCAGCCATCAGCGCGGTTGCTCAGGGTTCGACGTGATCGGGGAGCCGGTGGTAAGCGACGTCGGATAGGGGAAGTAGAGCTCGTTGCCGTCCGGGTCCGCGATGACCATGAGCCGGTAGCCCCACCGCCCGTCCTTCACATCCACGCCGCGACCTTCCAGTTCCGCGCGCAAGGCATCCAGCACGCCGACGTCGAGCGAGATGAACATCAGGCCCTTGCCCACTTTATCGGGCCATTGAGAAGAGAGAATGAGCTCGCAGCCCTGCCGGTCGACTTGCGCAACCCACGCTTTCCCCTCCTCCTCATATCGCCACGGCTGTGTGAACCCGAGGCGCTTCACATAAAAATCGACGGACCTGTCGATGTCCGCTACGAACAGCACCGGCCGCGCGAACCATTCATTGCTCATGACGTTCTGCTCCCCGTACGCCGTGACGACTTCGACGTTCCCTAACTGCGAGTCAAAAGAATAACTCCGCGAAATGGTCCGCGCAATCGCCCTGGGGCGATTGGGGCGATTAGGTCCCAGCC
>JADGNS010000406.1 GCA_017883355.1 Candidatus Solibacter sp. | reverse complement strand
GTGGGACTAGTTCCCGCTCCCGGTCTCCAAACCGAAAGCCGAAGCCAAACCTTCGACGGCGGCGCTGGAGGTGAAGGACGGCGACGAGACCGCCACCATCAGCGGCAAGGCGTTCTCCGTGCGCTTCGACAAGAAGGCCGGCCTGCTCACGGAGTATCGCTATCAGGGCGTCACCGTGCTGGAACGCGGTCCCGTGCCGGACTTCTGGCGCGCGCCCACCAACAACGATCGCGGCGCCTGGAAAGTGTTCCGCGCATCGGCGGGCACCAACAAGAGCCTGAACATCGAACTGTGGCGTGAGGCGGGCCCGCGCTGGGACGTCAAGGAAGTTCGCGTGGAAAAGGTCGATGACGCAACCGTAAGGGTAGCGGTGAAGGCCGCCCTGCCGGTGGTGGGCGCAGCGTACGCCATGACCTACACCGTCCACGGGGATGGCGAGATCCAGGTGGAGTGCAGCTATAAGCCGGGCACCGAGAAGCTCTCCATGATGCCGCGGTTCGGGACGGAGTTGGTGGTGGCGCCGGGGTTCGAGAATCTCGCCTGGTACGGGCGCGGTCCGAAAGAGACGCTGATCGACCGCGCGTTCGAGCGCATCGGAGTCTATCGCAGCACGGTGGACAAGGAATGGGTGGAGTACATGCGCCCGCAGGAAAATGGAAACAAGACCGATGTCCGCTGGGTGAAACTGACCAACGCGGCCGGAGCCGGGATCGTGGCGACAGGCGCTGCGCCGTTGAACGTCACCGCGCGGCACTACACGAAGACCGATATGGAGCGCGCCGGATACACCTTCCAGATGAAGCGGCATCCCGAGACTTACTTGAATCTCGACGGCGCGCAGATGGGCGCCGGCGGCATCGATAGCTGGAGTCCGAACGCCTACCCGATGATGCCCTACCGGATACCGTCAGGCGAGGAGCGATCGTTCAGCTACACGCTGAAGGGCGTGGCGGCGGAGGTGGCGAAGCAGTAACGTGGGGCAGGCGGGGCACCCTCTGGGTCCGCCTGCCAAGCCAGCCCCCGCTACATCCGGAGGCATCTTCCGACTTTTTGGCCCGTGGCGTGCTCGTGTTCCGTCATGGCAACCACGATCATAGAGCCACTTGCAACCACCATAGAAGAGCCTCTCGCGCGGCTGGTGGCTTTCGAGCCCACCACATTTCCGGTGTTGAGCGTCTACCTGAATACTCAGCCGGATCAGCACGGACGCACGCCTGACGCGGCGCCGTATCTTCAACGCGAATTCAAAGCCCTCGCCAGGACGTGGGCGCCGGGTTCCCCAGAGCATCACAGTTTCGATCGGGATGTGGAGCGAATCGTATCCTATGTCACCGACAAAATCGACCCCGCGGCGAACGGGGTCGCCATATTCGCGTGTTGGGGCGCGGAAGAATTCTTCGAGGCAATCCAGTTAACCACCCCGGTCAGCGATAACCGCGTCTATGCCTACAACCAACCTCATCTGTATCTTCTGGCACGTCTCGATGAGCAATATCCGCGGTACGCCGCGGTGCTTACGGATATGAACGCGGCGCGTATCTTCGTCTTCGGGTTGGGCCATGTGATCGACGCGGAGGAGGTCAAAGGCAAGAAAGTTCATCGGGTCAAGGTCGGTGGATGGTCGCAGGCACGCTACCAGCGGCGTGTGGGCAACGCGCACCAGGAGCACGCCAAAGAGGTCGTGGAACGCCTGGCTCAGATTGTCCGCGAAGACAACGTAAGTCACGTCATCCTGGCCGGAGATTCGGTGGTGATTCCGCTGCTTCAGGAACAACTGCCTCAGGAGTTGGTCCCGATGGTACAGGTCATGAGACTCGATATTCATGCTTCCGAGCAGGATGTCCTGACCGCCACTCTCGCCAAGCTACAGGAGCAGGAAGCCACCACTGCCGCGGAAAAAGTGGACCGGCTGATGCAGCAATATCGTGCGCGCGGATTGGCTGTAGCCGGACCGCAGGAGACGCTCGAAGCCCTGGCCAACGGACAAGTGGAAGAATTGCTCATCAGCGGCGCGCTCGAGCAGAGCCATCCCCAACCGGAGGAAGTGCAAGCCATCCTCGCGCCGGAGATCCCCGATGCCGAGGGAGGCACGAAGAGCGAGGAACCGCGGCAAGCGTCCCTGCCCGATCTGCTGGTGACGAAAGCCAAGCAAACCGGCGCAACCGTGACGTTTATTGAAGACGCAGCTTTGCTCGAATCCGTCGGCGGCGTCGCCGCGTTCCTGCGGTGGCGCGCGTAAACTGGCCATTGGTGTGCTCATCACCAGGCATGTCCAAGATCACTGAAGCCAGCCGCGACCATCTCGCCGATGGAAACTTCGCCTTCCCCAAGGAACGTAAAGAACCCATCCATGACGCTGCTCACGTGCGCAACGCAATCGCCCGCTTCCAGCAAGTGCAAGGGGTGACCGACTCGGAACGCGACGCCGCCTGGAAACGCATCCAAACCGCCGCCAAAAAGCACAACGTAGAGTTGCATGAGCAAGACTGGCGCGAACTTGCTTAACCGCTTGATCTGACGCCACCGTCCCGTCCCCTGTGGGATAAGCCTCCGGCTTGTCCATCCGAGCGAAGCTCGGACTTCTTTGCTATCCGGAAACCCATTGGTTCCGCGCCCATTCAGCGATGCGCCGCGTGCCGCCACGCCGTCTGTGCCTGTCTCTGTTCTGTGCCTGTCCTGTATGTATTCTTCTTGAACTCGTGCCCGTCGCTTGGTAATGTCGTTGTGGAACTCCGCCGAGACCTACTTCCCCTTGATCGCCGCTTCCACGCTGATGTGGTTATCGTCCAGGATGGTGCCCATGGCCCTCTGCAACGCCGCCTTGGCTTTCACGTACGAGCTGCGGGCGGCGACTTCGGTGGAACGGGCTTGCGCCAACAGGCTCTCGTATTGGATGACGAAGAAACTGGTGGAGGCGCCCACTTCGAACTTGGCCTGCTCCGCGCTCAGCGATTCATCCTGCAAACGGCGCGCCTCCGCGGCGGCTTCGTAGCTGGCGCGGGCGCGGCGCATGGCGATCAGCGCGTCTTCCACTTCCAGCCGCGCCTGATTCTGCAACTGGCGCAGGCGGATTTCCGACTGCTTCACTTGCAGCTCGTCGCGCGCCAGGTCGGCCTCCGCCACCCGGTTGCGGAGCGGCAGCGTCATCTGCAATCCCACGCCGTAGGTGGGGTAATTGCGGGCGAAGAGCTGGCCCAGCACGCCGCCGTAACCGCCGATGAAGCCGGGGTCCGGATTGGCCACGAACGGGTTCGCCTGTCCGGCCAGTCCGTTGTTCTGCATCACGCCCACCAGGTCCAATTGCGGTTTGGCGAGGTTGCGCACGCCCTCGAGGCCGATCTGCGAATTGGCGATCTGCAAACGCGCCTGGTCGAGATCGGGCCGATGCGCCAGCGCGTCACCGATCAGGTCCTGCATGGGGCGAATTTCGTCCGTCGCCGGGATGGTCAGCGTGTCGGTGGGGATGATGCGGGCGCGCGCCACCTCGGGGTCCTCGTTGCCCCGCCGCGTAATCACGTTCTTGAAGATGGCTTCCTGTTCCTCGCGCAGGCCGCGGGCATTGATCAGGTCCTGGCGCGTGGAAAACACCTGCGCGTTGGCGCGCGTCATCTCCACCTGCGCCAGCGTGCCTTCTTCCACCTGCGCGCGCACGTCGGAGAGCAGCTTCTCGGCGAGGCTGACGGTCTCCTGCTTCACCTTCTCGTCTTCGGTGAGCGCCACCAGATCGGTGTAGAGGCGGATGACGCCGTAGACCGTCAGGATCAGTTGCTGCTGGAAGAGCAGGCTGGTGATCTTCTGCTCGTTGCCGGCGATGCGGATGAAGCGGCGATTCAGGCTGGCGCCGTAGCCGCGCAGCAATGGCTGCGTGGCCGTGAACCCCAGCGTGGACCCCGTGTAAGGGTTGTACCCGCTGCGCTGCGAGTTCAGCGACACCCGGCTGTTGTTGAAATTCAGACTGCCCTGCGCGCCCGAGGCGAAGCTCTGCTGGATGCCTGCGTTGTACATCGTGGTGCCGGTGACCAGTGTGCTCGATCCGGTCTGCAACGTGCTGGTCTGCGGCGTGGTCTGGTGAGTCCAGTTCAACTGCCCCGTGACGAAGGGATCGTAATTCGGAATCCCCGTGCCGGTGGATGGCGCGATCGTGCCCTGGATGGAGCCGTTGACCTGCGGCTCGCCGAGGACGTTCAGCCCGAGCGCGTTGGTGGCTACCGAACTGCCCGCGGTGGCGCGTCCCGCGGCGGCGGCATTGGTGGGCACGGGGCTGAGCGGACCGCCCGTTCCCACCGGCACTTCGAGCAATGTGAAATTGAGCCCGCGATTGAGCCCGCCGCCTTTGGCGCGCAGCAGCTCGGTATCGCCGATGGGCAGAAGGTAGCGCTGGAGTTCGATATCGAGATTGTTCTCGATGGCCAGGGCGAGCGCGTCCTGCAACGACAGGTAAAGATTCCCGGCGCGGATGAGCTCGTGCACGCGCGGCGAGTTTTCGTACCGTACGGCGGGCGTCGTGCGCGTCGTGCGCGGCATGCCGGGCGGGTTGCCGGTTTGCGCGAACCCGAGGCCGGCGGCCAGAGACAGCGCCAGTGAGGCGCGGGCAGTCTTGTGAAACATTTCGAGTCCTACTGCTTCTTGCCGGGCGCGGCTTTCTCCGGCGCGGCCACCGCATTGACCTTCACGCCCTCGCGAACCTCGTCGCTCGGATTGACCGCGAGTTGCTGGCCCTCGGCGAGGCCGGAGAGCACCTCGAGGCGGTCCCCGTAGTCGCGGCCCAACTGAATGCGCGTGAAGTGAACCGTGGAATCGGGCCGCACCACCGCCACCTGCGGTCCGTCGCTGCGCACGACCAGCGTGTCACCCGGGATGAGCAGCGGCGGGTTCTTGCGCGGCACGGTGAGATCCACCTGCGCGAACATGCCGGGCATCAGCGAGCCGTCCGCATTGCGCACCTGGACTTCGGTAAGCAGGGTGCGCGTGGCGGGGTCGAGAGCGTTGGAAGTGCGCGTAACCGTGCCGTCGAACTTTCGGCCGGGGAGTTCCGCGATGGAGATGATGGCATGCTGGCCCACTTTCACGCTCTCCGCGTCGGCCTGCGGGAGGTTGATGTAGGTGCGCAGCGTTCCGGTTTGCGCCACGCGGAAGAGCAGCGTGCTGCCTTCGTTGACCAGCGCGCCGGTGTCCACATTGCGCAGGGTAATCACGCCGTCAAACGGCGCACGCACGGTTTGATAAGTCTTGACCTGATTCAGCCTGGCCAGGTTGGCTTCGGCGGCGGTGACAGAGCTGCGCATGGCGTTGGCGGCCTTGCCCAGCGCTTCCACGTTGGCCTGCTGCGCGGCGTACTGCGCCTGCGCGTTGTCGTTGTCCTGTTTGGAAATCACGCCGCGGCCCAGCAGGTTGGTCATGCGCCCGGCGGTGAGGCGCGCCAGGTT
>JADGNS010000405.1 GCA_017883355.1 Candidatus Solibacter sp. | reverse complement strand
AGAGCACCCCCTTGACGTGGTGCGTGCACTGGGCTACTATTCTCGACTGGAAAAGACTTTACCGAGTCTGAATCTCCGATTGAGGTTAGCCATGTTAGCAACCGCAACAAAACCAATGAATGCCTATGACGTCGCGCTGGAGAATTTCGACCTGGCGGCAAACGCGCTGGATCTCGATGACAGCATCCGGTCAATGATCAAATATCCGGAGCGCATTCTCTGCGTCAGCGTGCCGGTCCGTATGGACACCGGCAAAATCGTCCGCTTCGAAGGCTACCGCGTGCAGCACAGCACCATGCGCGGTCCGGCCAAGGGCGGCATCCGCTACCACCCCAATGTGACCGTGGATGAGGTGAAAGCGCTGGCCACGTGGATGACGTGGAAGTGCGCCGTGGTGAACATTCCCTTCGGCGGCGGCAAGGGCGGCGTGACCTGCAACCCGAAAGACATGTCGATGGGTGAACTCGAACGCATGACCCGGCGGTATGCCACCTCGATCCTGCCCCTCATTGGACCCGAGAAAGATATCCCGGCGCCCGACGTGTACACCACCCCGCAGGTCATGGCGTGGATCATGGACACCTACAGCATGAACAAGGGCTATCCGGTACACGGCGTCGTGACCGGCAAACCGATCAGCCTCGGCGGCTCCCTGGGCCGCAACGAAGCCACCGGCCGCGGCGTGTACTTCACCACCCTGAGCAGTTGCGAGCACTTGGGAATTCCCGTGAAGGGCGCACGCGTCGTCGTGCAGGGTTTCGGCAACGCCGGCTCCGTCGCCGCGCACCTGCTGGACAGCGCCTCGGCAATCGTCATCGGCGCCAGCGATTCCAAGATCGCGCTCTACAACCGTAACGGCTTGGACATTCCCAAGCTGATCATGCACAAGGAGCGCACCGGCACCTTGAAAGGTTTCCCGGCAGCGGAAGAGATCACCCCCGAAGAGCTCCTGTCGCTGGATTGCGAGATCCTGATTCCCGCGGCGTTGGAGAACGCCATCACCGAAGAGAACGCCCATGCCGTCCACACCAAAATCATCGCCGAGGCGGCCAACGGCCCGGTGACCCCGGAAGCCGACCGCATCCTCCATCAAAAGGGCGTTTTCCTCATCCCGGACATCCTCTGCAACGCGGGCGGCGTCACCGTCAGCTACTTCGAGTGGGTCCAGGACGAAAATCACCTCTTCTGGGATGAGCAGGATGTGAACGCGAAGCTGGAGAGGATCATGACCCGCTCCTTCGCCGACGTGCTCCGCATCCACAACGATAAGAAGGTCGATATGCGCCTCGCGGCCAACATGCTCGGCGTCTCGCGTGTCGCCGAAGCCTGCCGCGTCCGCGGCCTCTACCCCTGAGTCGATACCGCCATCCGAGCCGCGACCGTCAGGGAGCGTGTTTTCCACCCTCGGGCCGGGCATGCCAGCCGCATGTCCCGGCCCGTGTCGTGTTCAAATAGGGAGGAAAGAATACAAATGGCTTTTAAGGGCGTGGACTATTTCTGCGTCGACTCCCTCTTCAGCGAAGAGGAGTTGATGGTCCGGCAAACCGCGCGCCGGTTCGCCGAGGAACGCATTCTGCCGTTGATTCGCGATTGCTACCGCGATGCGCGCTTTCCCGCGGAGATTGTCCCGGAGATGGCGGAACTCGGCTTTCTCGGCGCCAACCTCGAAGGCTATGGCTGCGCCGGCATGAGCAATACCGAGTACGGCCTCGTCATGCAGGAACTCGAGCGCGTCGATTCCGGCGTCCGCAGCTTCGTTTCCGTGCAGGGTGCGCTCGTCATGTACCCCATCCATACCTACGGCAGCGAGCCGCAGAAGCAGAAGTGGCTGCCCGCCCTGCAGAGCGGCAAGGCCATCGGCTGTTTCGGCCTGACCGAACCGGATTTCGGCTCCAATCCCGCCGGCATGCGCACCACCGCGCGCCGCGACGGCGATGTCTGGGTGCTCAACGGCGAGAAGACCTGGATCACCAACGGCAGCGTGGCCGATGTGGCCGTAGTCTGGGCGCGCGCCCAGGAAGGCCTCGTCGGCTTCCTGGTGGAGCGCGGCACCCCGGGCTACACCACCTCGGACATCCACGGTAAATGGTCCATGCGCGCCTCCGTCACCTCCAGCCTCGCCTTCGCCGATTGCCGCGTCCACGAGAGCCAGCGTCTGCCCGCGGCCAAGGGCCTCAAAGCGCCGCTTTCCTGCCTCTCCCAGGCGCGCTTCGGCATCGGCTGGGGCGTCATCGGCGCCGCCATGGATTGCTACGAGACCGCGCGCGGGTATTCCGTGCTGCGCAAACAGTTCGACGACCGGCCCATCGCCGCCCACCAGCTCGTTCAGGAGAAACTCGCCTGGATGATCACCGAGATCACCAAGGCGCAGCTCCTCGCCGTCCAGGCTGGACGCCTCAAGGACGCTGGCAAGCTCGAACCCTCGCACATTTCCATGCTCAAGCGGAATAATGTCGCGATCGCCCTCGATTGCGCCCGCCTCAGCCGCGACCTCCTCGGCGCCAACGGAATTACCGACGAATACCCAATCATGCGTCACCTTTGCAATCTGGAATCCGTCAAGACTTACGAGGGGACGGACCATATCCACGCCCTGGTGATCGGAGAAAAGGTCACCGGCGTGGCAGCGTATAAATAATATGAACTCGTCTGCAGCCATGTGGGGCGGACCCCCCGGTCCGCGCGGGTCCCCCTCGACCCGCTTCTCGCCGGCCGCCGGGGATACCGGATTCGGAGCGAAACTCTTCCCATGATTCTTTACGCCCTGACGATTGTGGTGAGCGCCTTCCTGCTGTTCCAGGTGCAGCCCGTGATTGCCAAGATCATCCTGCCCTGGTTCGGCGGAAGCGCCGCCGTCTGGACCACCTGCCTTCTCTTCTTCCAGATGGTGCTCTTATTGGGCTACCTGTACTCCCATGCCGTCATCCGCTATCTCAAACCGCGCGCCCAGATGCTGCTGCATGCCGGCTTGCTGTTGGTCAGCGTCCTGGCGCTGCCCATCTACCCCAACGCGTCGTGGAAGCCAACGGGCGCGGTGGCGGAACCCACCCTGCAAATCCTCGGCCTCCTCGCGGTCACCATCGGCCTGCCCTACTTTCTCCTCTCCACCACCGGCCCGCTCTTGCAGGCCTGGTACTCCCGCCGCTTCCACGGCGCCATGCCCTACCGTTTATACGCGCTCTCTAATGCCGGCTCTATGTTCGCCCTGATCAGCTACCCGGCCCTCTTCGAACCCTCTTTTACCACCCACCAGCAGTCCGGCATGTGGAGCTGGAGCTATGGCCTCTTTGTCGCGCTGTGCGCGTTTACGGCGTTCAAATCCAATCCGGCCCCGGTGGACACACTCCGCCAGCCGGAAACCGGGGCAGATGTTGTACCTCAGGCCGCGGTCGTCCCGCCGGCGGCCAAAACCTACTGGATGTGGCTGCTCCTGCCCGCCGTAGCTTCCGTCCTGCTGCTGGCCATCACCACCCACCTCTCGCAGAATGTCGCGGCCATCCCCTTCCTCTGGGTACTCCCCCTGAGCATTTACCTGCTCAGTTTCATTCTCTGCTTCGAGGGCGAAGGCTGGTACCGGCGCAACCCCTACCTCCAACTCCTCGCCGTGGCCCTAGGCAGCATGGCCTACGCCGTCAGCGTCGATCAAACCAGCAATGTGCCCATCAAGGTCATGATCCCCCTGTTCGCCATGGGGCTGTTCACCTGCTGCATGGTGTGCCACGGTGAGTTAGCCCGACTCAAGCCCGACCCTAAATACCTCACCCATTTCTATCTCATGATGTCCGCCGGCGGGGCGCTGGGCGGCTTGCTGGTGGGTCTCCTGGCACCGCATTTCCTGAATGCACTGTACGAAATGCCCGTCAGCCTGGTCGCCTGCGCGGCTTTGGTCTCCTACGTGCTCCGTCAGGACACAGAGCTCAAGTGGATACGACGATGGCCCGGCGTCCTGGCGACCGGCGTTTTGACGTTGGCCCTGGCGGGACATGTCGGGTGGCAGATTAGACAAATGGTCAGCGGATCCCGCGTATTGGTGCGCAATTTTTATGGCGGGCTGAAAGTCAGGGACTCTGGCGACAAGGGTTCGCTCGAAGAAACCCGCACACTTACTCACGGCACCATCAATCACGGCGAGGAATATATTAATATCGCGCGCCGTGACCTGGCCACTACCTACTACGCGCCCAACCCCGGAGTCGGCATCGCCATCCGGGAAAAGCAGAAAGGCCGTGCGGTGCGCATCGGCGTCATCGGCTTGGGCACCGGCACCACGGCGTCCTACGGGCGTCTGGGCGATTACATACGTTATTACGAGATCAATCCGCTGGTTCTGGAGTTGGCAAGAAAAGAGTTTTTCTTCCTGGCGGATTGTAAGGCCAAGCTGGACGTCGCCATGGGCGATGCGCGCCTCTCTCTCGAACAGGAGTTGAAGGAGGGCCACCCCCAGAACTTCGACGTCCTCGCCGTGGACGCTTTTTCCAGCGACTCCATCCCGGTCCACCTCTTGACCAAAGAGGCCATGGAACTCTATTTCCGCCACCTGCGGCCTGACGGCATTCTCGCCGTACACATCTCCAACCGTTACTTGAATCTCCAGCCGGTGCTGCAGGGAGAGGTGCTTGCCACCCAAAAAATCGCCCGGGTGGTAGACACCGAAGACGACGATACGCAGGATGTTTTTGGCGCCACATGGGTGCTGATTACCTCCCCTGCAACCGGATTTTCCGGGGAAACTCTAACCAGTTCTGGACCACTGGAGTCTAAGAATACTGTGCGATTGTGGACCGACGACTACAGCAACCTTTTCAAAATACTGAAATAGGGCGTATCATACGGATAGCCGCGTCCACCGCTCGTTGTAACCTTGTAACAGAGCAACAGGTCTGTTTTTCAGAGACTCGTTGTTGTATGATCAACTTGGCCGAGGACAAATCATGGACGCCGCTCAAAAACTTCTCAAAACCGCCGCTCTTCTCCCTGTAGTTGCGTTGCTGATAGCAGCGCCCGGATGGGCGCAGACATTAGTCGTTCCCACGTCGATTACGATTGGGGGAACTGGCTCCGCCTTCACTGCCGTGACCAGTTCCGCCGCGGGCACCACGGAAATTAACTACACGGTCGGAGCCCCCGTCACCTCAGGCGTGGATACTACCGGCTCCGGAAATTGGCTGGTCGTCTCGCCGACAGGAGCCGCTACCACTCCTGGCTCCCTCAGTTTCAGCCTGAGGAACAATACCGCGGCTGGAATTTTCCTGGGGGCGACGGCGACGGTCACCCTGACTCCGACCGGGCCGTCCGGCGTCAGCCTCACGCCGGTATCGATTACGGTCACTTATAACGGCACGAGCAGCGGGGGAAGCGGTACCCTGACCGCCACCCCGCCCGGCCCCATCAATTTGACCTCGGCCGCGAACAGCCAGATCGTCACGATCAC
>JADGNS010000404.1 GCA_017883355.1 Candidatus Solibacter sp. | reverse complement strand
CGAGCCCACCGGTCGTAGTGACGACCTGGACCCCGGATTCCGCGCGCAGCAGATCCCACGTCTCGTAGGCGCGCTTCGCCAGGCGGACATAGTCGGGCCGGTGGTACGAGAGGCGGATGATCCGGGAGTGGTCCTGGCTCGCGCCCCGCGAGTGGCCGAGCTCGAATTGCTCGAGGCCGAGGACATCGCTGCCGAGCCGGCGGCTGAGCCAGTACGCCGCTCCGCTGCCGATGCCGCCCAGGCCGACCACCGCGACCGCGTATTCACGCCGGAGCGGGTCAGCCATAAGGGCGGATTTCGTCGAGGACGACTCGTCCGCCCAGGTCGACCGTGCCGTCGGGCCCCAGGCGGGTCGACAGGCGCGAGCCACGCCCCTGGCGGATCTCCAGGGCCCGCCCGAGGCGGGCAGTGATGACCACGGCCGCTGCCCCGGTCGCCTCATCCTCGGCAATCGCCACCTCGGGCGCAAAATATCGGCTCCGGATCGAGCCGGATGCGCGATCCTCCCAGGCCCACGGGTACCACGAGGTCTCCCCGGGCGGCGGGCCATCGAGCGCCTCGACCTGGGACGCCGTCAGCAGCTCGACCACCGTGATCGGGAAGACCCACTCGGGCCGAGCCCGGACCCAGCGTTGGTCGCCCTCGGACCAGGTCGGGACGACGCCAGCCGGCACGCGCAGCGCATCCACGGGCATGCCGACCTCCGCCAGGAGCCAGGACGAACCGACGCTCGGATGGCCGGCGAAGGGCAGCTCGAGGCCGGGTGTGAAGATCCGGATCCGGCCGGTTCGAGCGTCGTCCACGAAGACGGTCTCGCTGAACCCAAGCTCCGCGGCGACGGCCTGTCGGCCTGCTTCGGGGATCGAGCTCCCGTCGAGGAAGACGCCCAGGCGATTGCCGTGCTCGCCGGCCGGATCGACGAAGACGCGCAGGACGTGGAGTGTCGCGGTCATCGGCGCAGCCGCCCGACCCGCTCGAGGGCGGCGATCGTCAGCAGATCCGTGATCTGGCCGTCGTCGATCATCGTCAGTGCCTCATTGAAGTCGACCCAGCGCAGGCGCAGGTCCTCGGTCCCGTCGGGGGCAGCCTCGCCCTCGCGAAGGTCGGTCGCGAGGAAGATCGTCCCGAGCTCGTCGGTCACCGAATTCGAGACGGCGATTCGGGCGACCTCCTGCCACTCGCGGGCCTGCAGGCCGGTCTCCTCGCGCAGTTCGCGCTGGGCCCCGGCCAGGGGCGCCTCGCCGGCCGGCACGCCGCCCTCGGGCAGCTCCCACGAGTAGGCGTCGATCGTGTAGCGCCACTGGCCGAAGCTGATCTTGATGACATCTGGTTTTACGTTGCCAAGGAAAGCGCCAGCATGGATGTTGCTATCCGCCTACTCGACTCGATCACGGACCGTTTCTTTTTCCTCGCCACCTTCCCGCACGTCGGACGCGCCCGTGATGGAGATTTCGGCTCCGGCTCGCGTAGCTTCGCCGTCGGCGAGTACGTCATTGTCTACAGCGTCGAAGGTGCGGATGTTCTCATTCTCAGGGTGGTACACGGCAGGCGCGATCTTGACGCCTTGTTCGATCTGTGATCAAAGCCTCCTGCCGTGTTTTGTGAGCTAACGCAAGAAAGCCTCCAGTCACTGCCGGCGCCTCTTTCCCCGTCGGTAGCGCGGCCCGCCCTCCGGTGAGCTTCGACGTGTCGTCCGCCGTCCACGTGGCATCGGAGGCGCCCACACCGGCGGAGCAGCTCCCAGCCACAATATTGGCGAGCGCCGACATATGGGCAGTACTCCCCGCGCGACTTACGATAATCCGTGTGAAAACAATCACTTGCCAGCCCGGCTCTGGCACTCCAGGTGCTTTACCATGGGACCATGAAGCTGAGGATTCCGATACTACTGGCACTCGCCGCCGGCGCTTTCGCCCAGGATCCCGCGCCCCTCAAGCTCACCTTGCGGGATGCCGTCCAACTGGCGTTGAAACAGAATCCGCGGGTGATTCTGGCCAATCTGGGCGTGGCGCAGAGCGAGCAGGATCGCGACATCGCGCGCTCCGCCCTTTTGCCGCAGGTCGCCGCCCGCGCCAGCGAGACGGTGAACCGCGCCAACATAGAAGCGGCGTTCGGTAGCCGCATCCCCAGCTTCCCCCAACACATCGGACCTTACCGCTACGAGCAGGTCGGCGCCGGCTTCAATGCCGCGGTGTTGGATCTGACGCTGTGGCGCCGCTATCGCGCCAGCCAGACCGGCATCGACACCTCGCGGGCGCAGGAGACCACGGCTCGCGAGGAGAGCGTGATGCTGGTGGTGTCGCAATACCTTGGCAGCCAGCGCGCCGCCGCCGAGGTGGAGGCGGCGCGGTCGCGCGTAGAGCTGGCGCAGGCCCTCTACGATCAGGCGGCCGATCTGCTGAAGAACGGCGTGGGCACCGGAATCGATACCCTGCGCTCTAATGTGCAACTGCAGAATGAGAAGCAGCGGCTGATTGTGGCGCGCACGCAACTGGAGACGGCGCTCTTCGGTTTGGCGCGGCTGCTCAATGTCGACGCCAGGCAGCGCGTCGAACTGGCCGACGTGGTGAGCTTCTTCGATACCCCGGAAGTCAACGTGGATCAGACCCTGGAGCGCGCGTATCAGGCTCGCCCCGAACTGCGCCAGATTCTCTCGCAGCAACAGCGCGCGCAACTGGAACTGCGCGCCGCGACGGATGCCCGGTTGCCGAAGGTTTCGGTCACCGGCTTCTGGGGCGAGCAAGGGCTCAACGGCAGCACGGCCATCCCGGTGTACAGCTACCAGGCCAATCTCGACGTACCGCTTTTCACTGGCGGGCGCATACAGGCGGAGCGCACCCGGGCTGAACTCGCCATCCGCCAGTTGAAGCAGCAGGAGCAGGAAGTGCGCAACCGCATCGTGCTCGACGTGCAAACCTCCATCGCCCGGCTGGGAAGCGCGCGCAGCGAGGTGGACGTGGCCAAACTGGGCATCGAACTGGCGCGGCAGGAAGTGGAACAGGCGCGCGACCGCTTTCAGGCGGGCGTGACCAACAACGTGGAAGTGATTCAGGCGCAGGACGGGTTGGCGCGCGCCGGCGACAACCAGATCGCGGCCTTGTACCGCTATAACCAGGCTCGGGCAGACCTGACGCACAGCGTCGGGCAGATGGAGGCGCTCTACGCCAAATAGTCCGGCCGTCCCGTTCCGGCCCCTCATCAACCCGTGGATCATCGCCATGACGGTGATGCTGGCCACGTTCATGGAAGTGCTGGATACAAGCGTGGCCAATGTGGCGCTTCCGCACATCGCCGGCAGCCTGTCGGCGACTCCGGAAGAGGCCACCTGGGTGCTGACTTCCTACCTGGTGGCCAACGCCATCATTCTCCCCATGGGGGCGTGGTTTTCCATGCTGTTAGGGCGCAAGCGCTTCTACATGATCTGTGTCGCGGTGTTCACGGTGAGCAGCTTTCTCTGCGGCATCGCGCCCACGCTGGGGCTGCTGATCGTATTCCGCGTGCTCCAGGGCCTGGGCGGCGGCGCGCTGCAACCCATTTCGCAGGCCATCCTGGTGGAGAGTTTTCCGCGCGAGAAGCAGGGCATGGCGATGGCGGTTTTCGGCATGGGCGTGGTGGTGGCGCCGGTTGTCGGCCCCACCCTCGGCGGCTGGATCACCGACAACTTCAGTTGGGGCTGGATCTTCTTCATCAACGTCCCCATAGGCATCGTGGCGCTGTTGCTGACCTCGCCGCTGGTTCACGATCCGCCCTACCTGGTGCGCAAGAGTCTCGGCAAGGACTTTCAGGTGGACTACATGGGTTTCGGCCTGCTCGCGCTGGGCTTGGGCTCGCTCGAAATCGTGCTCGACGAGGGGCAGCGCAAGGACTGGTTGTCGTCGAACTACATCGTGACCTTCGCCATCCTCATGGCGGTGTGTCTCATCGGCGTGGTGATCTGGGAACTGCGCCAGAAGCAGCCGGTGATCGATTTCCACGTGCTCAAGGAGCGCAATTTCGCGTTGGCCACAGGCTCCATGCTGGTGCTCGGCTTCGTACTCTACGGCAGCACGATGCTGCTGCCGCTCTTCCTGCAGACGCTGCTGGGGTACACGGCGATGCTCAGCGGGATGGTGCTTTCGCCCGGGGGAATTGCCGTTTGCGTGGCCATGCCCATGGTAGGAATGCTGCTGCGCCGATACCAGGCGCGCTGGCTGGTCATCTTTGGCGTGGCGGTATCGGCGGCGGGGTTGATGGCCATGTCCCGGTTCACCCTGCAGTTGGATTACGCCACCGCGGTGCGGACCCGCATCGTGCAGAGCTTCGGGCTGGCGTTTCTGTTCGTGCCCATCAGCACGGTGGCTTTCATGCGGATTCCGCGCGAGCGCATGAACTACGCCACCGGCCTCTTCAATCTGGCACGCAATATCGGCGGCAGTTCGGGGATCGCGGCCACCACGACCATGCTGGCGCGGCGCGCCCAGTATCATCAGTCGGTGCTGGTTTCGCACTTGACGCCCTACGATCCGGCCTATCGGGACGCCCTGGGGAAGGCGACGACGATGCTGCAAGCGCGAGGGGCGTCGGGCAGCGACGCGGCGGCGCAAGCCCAGGGGATGTTGTACGGCACGTTGGTGAAGCAATCCACCATGCTGGCCTTTGCCGACGCATTCTGGGTGATGGGGTGTTTGTTCCTGGTGATCATCCCGCTGATGTTCCTGATCCGGAAGGTTCCGCCGGTGCGCGGACCGATGATGGTGGAGTAAAAAGTATAATGGCCACGGATGAACACGGATGAACACGGATAAAACAAGAATGCTCTATCCGTGTTCATCGGCGGGTTAGATTTTGGAGCGGGGGATCGTGGAGTGCCGAAATAGCGGCACATCCGGCCCGTCCGGGTCGGCGGGTATTAAGCAGAAATGCAGTTGGATGAGCGGGTTGGCGAGCGGGATGGATGTGGCACTCGGCTTGCCACGTGCAGGTGAGGGTAGGTAATAATAAAAGATGCCTGACGTGATGGACGCATTGTCAAAATCGCAGAGGCCGCTGGTGGCGGAGCCCCCGGCGGAGGAGTCGCGGCGGTCGCCGGTCAAGTTCATCGTGCTGGGCATGCTGGTGCTGATCGTGGCGGCCGGCACGTGGGCGTACTTCCATTTCCTCGACCGGGTGTCGAGCGACGACGCTCAGGTGGACGCGCACATCACGGCGGTGGCTCCCAAGATTCCCGGCAATGTCCTCGAAGTGCCGGCCAAGGACAATCAGCCGGTGAAGGCCGGCGATGTCCTGGTGCGCATCGACCCGCGCGATTACCAGGCGAGGGTGGATATCGCGCGCGCCGCCCTGGTGCAGGCACAGAGCCAATTGCACACCGCGCAGACGGTGGTGCCCCTGATCAACGACACGACGCAATCCGGCGCTTCGGGGGCGGCCGCGCAACTTGCCGACGCCATGGCCGAACTGGATCGCGCGCG
>JADGNS010000403.1 GCA_017883355.1 Candidatus Solibacter sp. | reverse complement strand
TGCTGGCGCTGCTCGGCGACTCCGTCACCACCGACCACATCTCCCCCGCCGGGTCCATCCCCAAGGACGGCCCCGCCGGAAAATATCTCATCGCGCAAGGCGTGCAGCCGGCCGATTTCAATTCCTACGGCGCGCGCCGCGGCAATCACGAGGTCATGGTGCGCGGCACCCTGGCCAACATCCGTCTGCGCAATCAACTGGCGCCGGGCACCGAGGGCGGCGTGACGCGCCACCTGCCGGATGGCGAGCAGATGTTCATCTACGACGCGTCCATGAAATATCAGAAGGACGGCGTGCCGCTGCTGATCGTGGCGGGCAAGGAATACGGGTCGGGCTCTTCGCGCGATTGGGCCGCCAAGGGCGTGCTGCTGCTGGGGGTCCGCGCGGTGATCGCCGAGAGCTTCGAGCGCATACACCGCACCAACCTGGTCGGCATGGGAGTGCTGCCGCTGCAATTCCAGCCGGGCGAGAGCGCGGCAAGTCTCCAGTTGACGGGAGCGGAGACATACCACATCGAGGGCGTGGCGACCTCGCTGAACGGCGGCGGCCGCACCGCCACGGTGCGCGCCGTGAAGGCCGACGGGACGGAGATCGCGTTCACGGCGGTGGTGCGCGTGGATACTCCGCAGGAAGTGGAGTACTACCGCAACGGCGGAATTCTGCCGTATGTGCTGCGGCAGTTGGCGGTGTAGTCGGAGGGGGCGGGCGCGTCTACGGCATGGGCGTTCTCCCCCAAATGATGCGGACGCGACTTATCGGGACTGATCCGCCCAGGGGTGCCTTCCTGGCACTTTTCCGCTCACGCCACTTTCGAGGAATTGACTCCCCCTTCGCGTCAGGCGCAACGACGAGTGCCTAAGAATCGGGTAGTTCATTTGCCAGACGAAAGGCTGCACCCGAAGCCTGGTGTGTACGTTGTCACGGCGCGGGCCGCCAGGAAGTTCAGGAGGAAGATCCCCCAATGGATCAGTTTCCGACGGGGGTTCTTTCTGCGTGATCGATGACGATGATCTCGAGTTCTTCCTTTGCGGCCTGAAGTTTGAGTCCGAGTTGTTCCTGCACGGCGGCGAAGAGGGAGGGTTCGCTGGTCGCGTTCGGGTCGGGCGTCCACGAGACTTGGAAGAAGTATTCACCGCTCAGTTCGGTGCGGTCGAGGACCTCCCGATCGGCGTCGCTGGAGAGGGTCTCGGCGAATTTGGCAGCGGTGCCGTTGATGCCGAAGTTGCGATAGGAGCGGGCGCCCCCCTCCGCGCTCCGCGCCCTCAGCTCGTCCATGTTTTTCTTCATCGATGCCTGCACTGCCGCCGTGCGGTCGGACTCGTCCTTGTACTCAGGCGCCTTGCGTACGGGCTGGAGTTTGGGGCCGTTCTTCGCGATGGTGAGGAGGTAGACGGGCGTGGGCCTGGTCTCGCGATGGAAGCGAAGGGAGAAGCGCTCGGCGAGGAGGCTCTGGAGCATCAGGCGGAAGTTCTCGGGCGTGGTTTCCGGGTCGAGCTTGGCGGCGATGTCATAGCGGGCGGCGTCGAGCCAGGCGGGGCCGAAGATTCGTGTGGGCGGCAGGTTGAAAGCGCGAGCGAGGAGGGATTTAAGGGTGACCTCCCTGCACTCGAATTTGCCAGGGGTTTTGGTGCCGGGGCCTCCACTGTACCTACCCTTTTCGGGCAGGAAGGCCGGGAGCCTCGGCTCGGCGACGGGCTTGACGGAGGCAACTTCGAACGAGGGTGCGGAGGCGGATTGAGCGAACGCCGGCGCGACGAGCGACGCAAGCATTAACAGGGTCCGAGTCATCCTGTTGCGATTATCTCATTGACACTGCGATTCTGGGCGTCGAGTTGGGGGGCGGAGCCATCTAATATTTGCTACCTCCAGGTGTCACGTTGGACCGGTATCGATAAAGAAGGAAAGGGTAGCTGTTAAACGCGATACCAGAAACTGGACCGGAACGGTGAGGTTTGACGGAGCCGAACCTGCGTAATCAGCAGGACGTAATCAGAACTGGTTCGCGATGCCCTCCACGTCTTCAATTCGTGATGGACCGTTCGCGATAGACTTACAATTGAACGGCACGGCTCGGAGGGGCTCGGCAGGTGAAGAAGGCATTCATGACACTCTCATTGGTAACGGTCGGACCCGCTCTCTTGTGGTCCACAGGCAGCCAGAGCGGGCAAGGGGCGGCCGGGGCCACCTTCTTACAGTCTGCCCGCCCGTGCGTAGCGCAGAAACGTTGACGCCTTCTCCCATAGCCCGGGGGAGCGATTGCACAGCGAGGAGCAAGGCCGCTCGCACTCCCTGATCGCCCGACGGACAGCGCGAGCGCGTGCGCTTCTCCAGGCTTGCGGAACGGGACCTTCGTCTACATGCCCGAACGCGGTGTGCCTGACATCGCACATATAGAGGATGCCCGAGGGATCGATCTGCAGGTCCGTCTGCCCCAGCATGCAGCGGCCCCGTGTGATTTGAAACGATTCCGGACGAACGAAGTACTCCCGCATCTCCCGCAGCGGACGCAACGGCAACTCCATGTGCGCCGAGCGCCGGCCGCGTAGATTCAACGCATCGATGGAGTGTTCGAGCGGTTCGAGGTCGCGGACGAACAGGTTGCTTTCGCGATGCCAGTCTGCCCGTCTTTCCGGCCGGCCTGGGGACTCAACCAATGGCTGAAACAGAATGCGGTCTGCGCCGAGTTCTTCGGCCCACTGCGCATATTCGGCCAACTGCGGCGCGGTTTCACGCATGATAATACAGATCAGCGAGACGGACATTGCGGGCCGCTCACGTTTAATGCGGCGAATTACTTCGGTGACGATGTTGTGGAGTCCCGGAATTCCGCGATGACGGTCGTGAATGGCCGGATCCTTGCCGTCGAGCGAGAAGGTGATGGACCTCAGGCCGGTGTTCATCAGGTTGCGATAGTTTCGTTCGGAATGAAGGGCCAGACCATTCGAGACGAGGTTGACGGTGAACCCGAGATGAACGGCCCTGCGGATGATGTCGTAGACTCCAGGCTTCAACAGGACCTCTCCGCCGATCAAACGCAGGCGGAGCGTGCGGGTCCACGAGTGCAATTCATCGAGCAGTGCGATCCAGCGTTCGGCAGGGAGTTCATTGCTCACGTCTCCTATCCGCCAGAGGTCGCACATGACGCAACGGCAGTTACAGCGATGCGTCAGGACCAGGGCTACCTTGTCCGGAGCAGCCAGTCCACGCAGGAGGTGGTAATCGAAGCTCTGCAGCAAGTGGCGAAAGCCATAGACGGCGGCCTTCCTGCCTACGTCGATCGGGCTCATTCCGGCTCTGCTGCTTCCGAGGTCGTGATCCGCGGGATTGCAATCATCCGATTCATCGTTCGGGCGCTCATGCGAGTTCACTAGGTTTACGTCCCTCAAGGTGGTGCCTGACCTTTCTTCCCGTTAACGCCCAGGGCAAGCGCCAATGTTCAAGACGGCTACAGTTAACGCCACTTCAATGCCGTCACACCCGTTAGGCCGTGGCAACCATTAGTTCCAGGTAGCGCGTCAACCGCCCGTTGGGCTTCGCATCCTTTCTCCGAGCCTTGCAGCGAGCCGGGAAGGCGCTAACGATTGCAGTTGCGTGCGACCACGGTCATACCGGAAATCGCGCCTCGCCAAACTACCTGGGAGTCCTTCGCTCGCAAAATCTCTCCTCCCCCTCGATCGGGCACAACCACATAAAGGCAGGGATTCTGCTTTATATTCTCAAACTCGATGAAATCGATGTCCTCCACCTTGTACAGAACTTTATAAAACCGAAGAGGACTGGTAACGAACCAGTCGCTTGCGACCACATTCACACCAGCCCGCCGCGCGGCGCTAATGATCACCGGAAACGCTTCTTTGACTTCGGCCCCGTCCCTCCACAGTCTGAAATACGAGTCCCGAATCTCGCCGATGAAATAAACCGCGCTGATGGCAAGGATCGCGATACCGAAGTTCCGCACAACCAGGGAAATGCGGCACCAAGGCGAGAGCGAGCCGAACGGCAATGCCGCTACCGCAGATCCGAAGGATAGCATCGCCAGGGGCAACACCCATATCGAGGTCCTCTCCAGCGGAAGCGCGATTCGCAGCAATTTGAACTGTACCCAGCAGGCGGCGACGCTCAGGATCAGGATCGTCATTGCAGATGCCGCTAAGACAAGCCGCGATTTTGCCGGGGAATTCTTTAAGCGCCTCCAGTCCGCGAAGATGAGAAGCAGACAGGCGATCCCAAATACCGCGGCCGCTTGGAGTAGCCGCCGTTGAAGTAACTGAAGAACCTTGGCGAGGAGCGGATTAACCAGATAAGGATTGAGCTCGATAAATGAAGATTCGCGAATGTCCCTCCATGATTGCATCAAAGAATTGCTTCCCCATGTGAGTTCGCTCCTGGGGAGTTCGGTTAGTGCGGAACCGGCAAAGATCAACAGGACAAGCAGTGCAGGAATGGCGTGCGCGGCCAAAACGCGCGCCGCGCTCTTTGCGCCGGAACGCATCGCGGCAAGCGCGAGGGAAGCCGTCAGGAGAAAACCGCTGGCGTAGGCAAAAGTGAAACTTCCGCAAATCGTCAGGCCGGCAAGAGTGGACATCCATATCGCCTCGCGCCGGATCGTGCGCTCCCCGGCACCTTCCTCGCGCAGAACACGCCGGGAAAACATGAAAAGAGCCATGGCGAAAAAGCCGAGCGCCAGTCCGTACCCGCGAGCCGCTACCAAGTAGTCCATAATGAACGGGTTGTACACACAACTGACGAATAACGCCAGGCGCAGGAATCCCGCGCGCGCCACCAGGTTACACAGGCGATAGCTCGCTGCGATGTAGAGAGCACCGCCGATGAGCGCGGGCGCCCTTAGCGCCATCGGACTGAGACCAAAGAGCCACACAAAGAACCGGATCAGCAGCGAATTGAGAACATGGTTATTGGAATTTGCAAACCAGTGCGAAGGCTCGTCCGGGGCGATCCAACGAAGGAACGTATCCGCTTCATCGAGCGTGATGGATTGGACCCAGGCTCGATGACAAATCCAGACTACGGCGAAAAGCGCCGCCAAAGCTATTAGCAGGTCGCGTCGTATAAGCTCAAGCACTCGCGCTGCGAGCGACGGTGTGCAGTCCAGTAGTATGTCCTCCGGCATTGTCCTTGCGTGCGTCCATTCCTAAGACCCTTTCAACCGATTTTCAACTACAGCGGAAAGGGGGTGATCCCGCCCCCAGTTGCTGCCAGGAGCCTGTGCGGCACTGGATATAGGGCAGGGTGCGCAAGCCACGCAAATAGGACGTTCGCGAAGATCCACCGGTGCTGCCGGATGAACCCACGTCACGACGACGCGCGAACCTTCGGCCTCCGCCAACGACTCCAACAGCTCAACTTTGCCGTTGCGGCAGATCCCTTCGACTGACTTCACCATACACCTCAGTATCCCGCGCCGCACGCCGCCTAGTCGAGGGGCTGATC
>JADGNS010000402.1 GCA_017883355.1 Candidatus Solibacter sp. | reverse complement strand
GTGGGCGATATCGAATCGCTGCCATTCCTCGAAGCCATCCGCCAGATGCGCCACGAAGAGGGGCGCGACAACTGCCTCTATGTCCACGTGACGCTGGTACCGTGGATCGCGGCGGCGCAGGAGCTCAAGACCAAGCCCACGCAGCACAGCGTGAAGGAACTGCGCGCCCTGGGTATCCAGCCCGATATTCTGCTGTGCCGCTGCGAGCGCTTTATCCCGCAGGAGATGAAGGAGAAGATCGCGCTCTTCTGCGACGTGGACGTGCGCGCCGTGATCACCGCGCGCGATGTCAAGAGCGTGTATGCGGTGCCGGTGGGGTTCGCCGCCGAGGGCGTGGACGAAATCGTCCTCCGCCTGCTCAAGCTCGACTCCGGCCCGCGGGATCTCACCAAATGGACGGCCATGCTGGAGCGCCTGGACAACCCGCGGGGCGAAGTCTCGATCGCGCTGGTGGGCAAGTACGTGGAATACGAAGACTCCTACAAGAGCCTCAAGGAAGCGCTGCTGCATGGCGGCCTGGCGCACCAGTTGAAGGTCAACATCAACTGGATCGAGGCCGAGGGCGTGGCGGGCGAGGACTGGGAGCGCCAACTGGAAGACTACGACGGCATCCTGGTGCCCGGCGGCTTCGGCAAACGCGGCATCGACGGCATGCTCAACGCCATCAGGTTCGCGCGTGAACGCAAGGTGCCGTACTTCGGGATTTGCCTCGGCATGCAGACCCTGGTCATCGAATACGCGCGCAACGTGTGCGGCCTCGAAGCCGCCGATTCCACCGAGTTCAACTCTGGTACGCCGCACCGCGTCATCTTCAAACTCCGCGAGCTCAAGGGGATCGATGAGTTGGGCGGCACCATGCGGCTGGGAAGCTGGGCGTGCCGGCTGGCCGAGGGCAGCGTGGCCCACCGCGCCTACGGCACGCGCGAAATCAACGAACGCCATCGCCACCGCTACGAGTTCAATCGCGAGTACGAAGAGCGCCTGAAGGCGGCGGGCCTCAAGATCACCGGCGAGACGCCCGACAATACGTACGTCGAGATCTGCGAACTCGCCGACCATCCGTGGTATCTCGGTTGCCAATTCCATCCCGAGTTCAAATCCAAGCCCATGGAGCCGCACCCGCTGTTCAAGAGCTTCATCGGCGCGGCGGAAAGGCAGCGCGACCGGCGCCAGCAGGCCCTTGAGGAGCCGCTGTTCTCCAGTACCGAGTTCTCCCGTACCGAGTTCTCCCGTGCCGATTGAGTTTGCGGATTTCGGCAAGCGCCTGGTGCTCATCGCCGGGCCGTGCGTGATCGAAAGCGAAGAGCACGTGCACCGCATGGCTCGCGGCATCCGCCAAGCCGTGGGCGAGTTCGTGTTTAAGGCGAGCTTCGATAAGGCCAACCGGACGAGCGTGGGCGCGTATCGCGGTCCGGGATTGAAGGAAGGGCTGCGCATCCTGGCCGGGGTGAAGGCGGAAGGATTCCCGATCCTGACCGATATCCACGAGGCGTGGCAGGCCGAACCCGCCGCGGAGGTGGCGGACATCCTGCAGATTCCCGCGTTCCTGTGCCGGCAGACGGATCTGCTGATTGCCGCCGGGCGCACCGGGCGCATCGTCAACATCAAGAAGGGGCAGTTCGTGGCGCCGCACGATATCCACCGCGCGGCGGAGAAGGTGGCCTCCACGGGCAACCACCGGGTGGTGCTGACGGAGCGCGGGTCGAGCTTCGGCTACAACAATCTGGTGGTGGACATGCGCGGGCTGAAGATTATGCGCGACGCCGGCCGGCCGGTGGTCTTCGACGCCACGCACAGCGTGCAATTGCCGGGCGGAGCGGGCGCGGCGTCGAGCGGGCAGCCCGAGTTCATCGCACCGCTAGCGCGCGCGGCAGTCGCGGTGGGTATCGACGGAGTGTTCGTGGAGGTTCACGATTGCCCCGAGAAAGCGCTCTCCGATGGCGCCAACGCCCTACGGCTGGATCTGTTGGCCGATTTCTGGCGAAGCTTGCTAGGGATCGACGCGCTGGTCTCTCGAAGGAATCCCACGGCCTGTTGAACATCGAGTGGAAGGGAACTGATGCGCCTTGGGTCGCGGCGCCGATTGACGCATCACGGACTCCGATCCGAGCCGCGACCGGGGTGCCCTCTGGGCCGGGAGGGGTCCGTGCGCACTACACTACACTAGAGTGATGCGCAACCGGATACCACTGGCACTCGGCGCGGCCCTCGTGGGCTGCTGCCTGCTGGCCGGTTCGCCGCCAACTACCACTAAGAAACCGCCAACCGCCAAAAAGAAGACCGCTGCCAAAAAGAAGTCCAAGCGGCGGCCCGCCGCGCCGCCGGTGAGCCCCGCCGCGCGCGCCGCGGCGCAACGCAAAGTCGAGGAATATCTTGCGGACTCGGCGGAGAAGCCTTTTCAGCAACCCGCCGCGCTGGTGCCTTTCTTCGAGCAACTGGCCCGTCTCGGCGCCGCCGGGGATAAGACGCCCGTCCACATCATTCAGTTCGGCGATTCGCATACCGCGGCCGATGAATGGACCGGCGGACTGCGCGAGCAATTCCGCGAGCGCTTCGGCGATGGCGGCTCCGGCTTCTCTCTCGCCGGACATCCGTTCCTCGGCTATCGCCGCTTCGATGCCCGCGGCGGCGGGACCTCCGGCTGGGTCAGCGAAGGACTACGCACCGGCGCCGGCGATGGCTGGTTCGGCCTGGGTGGCGTCAGCATCAACACCACGCGCGCCGGACAATCCGTCTTCCTGCAAGCCGAATGCGATCGCCTGGAGATCCACTTT
The DNA here is from genome assembly GCA_017883355.1 of Candidatus Solibacter sp. Taxonomy (GTDB): domain Bacteria; phylum Acidobacteriota; class Terriglobia; order Bryobacterales; family Bryobacteraceae; genus Solibacter. The sequence continues at coordinate 2,677 of JADGNS010000402.1, read as the reverse complement.
CTTCAGCAACCGCGCGGCGGCCGGCTCGCGCTCTACGATTACGACGAGTTCCTCGACGAGATTCCCACCGAAGGAGAGCCAGCTTCCGGATTCGTGCGCTACATCACGCAGCCTGGACCGCACCACTTCCTCCTGAAGACTCTGGATGCGCGCCCCGTGCGCCTCTTCGGCTGGGTGGCCGACAAGGCCGCCGGCGTCACCTACGAAGCGCTCGGCATCAATGGCGCCGAAGCCTCGCTGCTCCTGAAGTGGGACGAAACCATGCTGGCGGCCTACCTGCAGCGCCGCAACCCCGGCATGATCGTGCTCTCCTATGGGACCAACGAAGCCAGCGACCCGCTGTGGCATCGCGAAAGCTATCGCGCCGCGTTCGCTAGGGTCGTGGGCCGGCTAAGACAAGACGCGCCCGCAGCCACCATCCTGGTGCTCGGCCCATCCGACCGGTGGGTGCGGACGCGCGGCCGGTGGCAGCTCGTCGCCGGCATCGACGACATCATCGCCCAGCAGCAGAGCGTTTGCCGCGAACTGGGCTGCGTCTATTGGGGCACGCGCGAACGCATGGGCGGCGTGGGCTCGATCCGCGACTGGCAGTCGGCCGGCCTCGCGCAGGGCGACCGCGTCCACTTCACCGCCCTTGGGTATCGCCGCCTGTCCACCGTCCTCTTCTCCGATCTCATGCAGCTTTTGGAAGCCTACAAAAAGGTCCGGCCCGAAACATCCGAGCAGATCGCTCACGACCGCCCCAATCAAAATCACTGAGGCGGTCCGCGCGGCGCTACCCTGTAGGGATGGATAATCTGCAAGGCAAAGTCGCGCTGGTCACCGGTTCCAGCCGCGGTATCGGACGCGCCATCGCGGTGGCTCTTGCCCGGGCAGGCGCCGACATCGCCCTCAACTACAAGACTCGCGCCGCCGACGCCAAGGACGCCGAAAGCGAGATCGCCGGTTTGGGGCGCCGCTGCACCGCCATCCAGGCCGACGTCTCGCGGACCAGCGGCGTCGATCGCCTGGTGGATACCGTGCGCACGGAACTCGGCCACATCGAGATCCTGGTGAATAACGCCGGCATCGCGCGCGTGCAGAGCATCGAACAGATCACCGAGCAGGATTGGGACGAACTGATCGCGGTCAACCTGAAGTCGTGCTTTCTGATGACCCAGGCCGTACTGCCCGGTATGCGCGCGCGCCATTGGGGGCGCATCGTCAACCTTTCGTCGGTGGCCGCTCACGTCGGCGGCGTGGTCGGCGCGCACTACGCCGCGTCCAAGGCGGGCATGCTCGGCTTGACGCACTTCTATGCGTCGCGCCTCGCCAGGGAAGGCATCACGGTGAATGCGATTTCGCCGGCGTTGATCGAAACCGAAATGGTCACTTCCAATGCGAACGCGACGCCCGACCGCATCCCCATCGGCCGTTTCGGCGCGGGAGACGAAGTGGCCGATGCCGCCCTGATGCTGGCGCGCAACGGCTACATCACCGGCCAGACGCTGCACATCAACGGCGGCTGGTACATGAACTAATAATATTGGTGGGACAGACCATCGCTTTTTGTGGTCTGTCATTCCTTGCTGAAGCCCGGCAGATTGACAGACGACACAAGACGATCGTCTGTCCCACTAATGCCACTACAAGCTCAGAATCTCGCGCAACTTCGTGGATTGACGGCGCGACATCTCGATGGTCCGCCCGCCGCGCAGCGTGACTGCCAGACCGCCGGCCACGGAGAGATCCACCTTTTCGATCCACTTCAGATTGACGATCTCTTTCCGCCCGGCGCGGAAGAACATCGCCGTCGATTGTGATGAGTGGTCGGGCGGCGGGATGGGGCACGCTCCCCCTCTTGACTTCCGCCCCCTCGAATGTGATCATCCGCCTAAATGAAAAAGAGCGCCATCTGTCTCGCCGCGACCCTGCTCGCCATCGCTTCCGCCTACGCCCAGCAGAAGTTCACCGCCGCCGACTATGCGCGTGCCGAGAAGTCGATGGGCTACAATACGACGCCGCTGGTGCTCCGCTCCGGCGTGCGTCCCAACTGGCTGCCCGACGAGCGCTTCTGGTATCGCATCACCAACGCGGAGGGCGCCGAGTTCGTCCTGGTGGATCCCGCCAAGGGCACCCGCGCGCCGGCCTTCGACCACGTGAAGCTTGCCGCCGCGCTCTCCGCCGCCACCGGCCGCGGCTACACCGCGGCCAGCCTCCCGTTCCAGGAGATCGAGTTCTCGACCGACGGCCTGTCGATCTCCGTCCAGGCGGGCGGACGCTGGAAGTGCGACGTGGCGGGCGCCAAGTGCGCCGCGGAAGAAGGCGCGGCGCCTGCCGCCGGACGCGGCGGACGGGGTGGGCGCGGGGGCCGCGGCGGCGCCGGCGGCACCGCTGGCGGCAGCGCCCCTGAGGTACTCTCCCCCGACAAAAAGCACGCCGCCTTCATCCGCGATTCGAACCTGTGGGTGCGCGATGCCGCCACCAATCAGGAGAAGGCGCTCACCACCGACGGCATCAAGGACTTCGGCTACGCCACCGACAACGCCGGTTGGGCCGCCAGCCTTCGGCCCATTGTATTGTGGTCGCCCGATTCCAAACGCATCGCCACCTTCCAGCAGGATCAGCGCGGCGTCGGCGAAATGTACCTGGTGGAAACCAAGGTGGGGCACCCCACGCTCCAGGCGTGGAAATACCC
>JADGNS010000401.1 GCA_017883355.1 Candidatus Solibacter sp. | reverse complement strand
GCCCACCGATTTGTTCTCAGATTCTTAGGGTGCGCTCGCTGTGCGTTATAGTTGGGCATGCCTGACTTTGGGCCGCCCCCGTCCCCCCAGGATCTACAGTTTCAGCACGCCGAGCCCATCGGGGAGGCAGCTTCGTCCGAAGATTCCGCGCGGGCCTGCGTGGTCTGCAAGCAACCCATCGGCGGCAGCTACTATCAAGCCCAGGGCCAATTGGTGTGCGCGCTGTGCGCGCAGCGCATTCAGGCCGGTCAACAGGCGGCGCCGGCGCTCTCGCTGCTGCGTTCCGCGCTCTACGGTGGAGTCGCGGCGCTCGGTGGATGCGCCATCTACGCGCTGGTGGCCATCGTGCTCCACGCCGAGATCGGCATCATCGCGATCCTGGTGGGCTGGATGGTCGGCAAGGCCATCCGCCACGCTGGGTACGGACGCGGCGGACGGCCGCAACAGATACTCGCCGTCGTGCTGACCTACTTTGCCATCACCACGAGTTACATCCCCGTGATCCTTTATCAATACGCCAGAAATCCACAGCGCGTGGAGCGGCAGCAGGCGCAAACGAACGACGTCCCCGCAGAGGGACGTCCGCGAATGTCCCTCGGCAGCGTCGCGATCTACCTGCTGATGATGGCTGCCATTGCGCCGTTCCTGTCGCTCACCAGCGGCATCTCCGCATGGATCTCGCTGTTCATCCTCTTCATCGGCCTGAGATACGCCTGGAAACTCACGGAAGGGCGCGAGGTTCCGCTGATGGGGCCATACACGGCTGAAGCACCGCAATGACTTGTTCCGCTTGCGGCGCACAGATGGAGGCTTCGGCACTGAGCTGCCCGGCGTGCCGCCGCCTCACGCATGCCGCCGAACTCGAAGACCTGGCGAAACGCGCGGGCGCCGCGTGGCGGGTGGGAGAGTTCACCTTGGAGCGGACGCTGTGGGCGCAATCGCTCCCGCTGCTGCCCGAGGAAACGGTGCAGCACCGGACCATTCAGGCGCGCATCGGCGAGATCGACCAGCAGCGCTCGGGATCGGCCGGCGCGCCGGAGAGCCATTGGCGGCAGAAAGTCTCCATGGGCGCGGGCCCGCTGCTGCTTCTCGCCTTGACGAAGGGCAAGTTCCTGCTGCTCGGCCTCACCAAGATCGGGACGCTGCTCACCATGCTGGCCTCGCTAGGCGTCTACTGGGCGATGTACGGCTGGGCGTTCGCGTTGGGTCTGGTGGTCTCCATCTACATCCACGAGATGGGGCACGTGGCCGCGATTCGGCGCTACGGCTTTCCGGCCAGCGCCCCGATGTTCATCCCGGGGTTCGGCGCGTTCATCCAACTGCGCGGCATCCGTCTGCCGCCCATCCCGGAAGCGCGCGTGGGGCTCGCCGGACCGCTCTACGGCTTCGGCGCGGCGGTGGCGGCGCTCGGGTGCTACTACGCCACCCACGCTCCGATCTGGGCCGTCATCGCGCACTTCGGCGCGATCATCAATTTCTTCAATCTGATTCCCGTGTGGCAGCTTGACGGATCGCGCGGGCTGCGATCGTTGACGCGTGCGCAACGCGGCATCGTGCTGGCCACCGCGGTCGGATTGTGGATGATCACGGCGTCTCCCATGCTGCTCCTGATCTCCGCCGGTTGCGCCTACCGGCTGTTCACCAGGGACTGGCAAAGCGAGCCCGATGGGGAGGGGCTGATGCAGTTCGTCGGCCTGCTGGTGGCTTTTTCCGCGATTGCGGCGCTATCGGCCGGACCCGCCGCTATTTCCGCGACGCGGTGAAGGCTGGTACAGAGGAGGCAGGGCCGGCCTCCGTCCGGCTGGCAAGATAAGCATGCCCCACCTCAGGCGCCGAGTTTTTCATGGGATCTTCGCGCCAGAAAGCATAACAATATTGTGATAGCGTAGGGTTAAGGCATATGCCTCAAACCGATGTCGTCTTCTACCAGGAAAACCGGAATGATGTTCCGGTGCTCGACTGGCTCAAAGAGCTTCGTCGCTCCGACCAACGCGCATACGAGAGCTGCGTCGCGGCTATTGCGAGGCTTGCTGAGTTCGGACACGAGCTCCGGCGGCCGCTTGCGGACATCCTGAGAGACGGCATCTACGAGTTGAGGATTCGAAAGGGGCGAGTGAACCTCAGGATTTTGTACTTCTTTCACGGGAGGAATCTGGCGATCCTGGGCCACGCGCTCACTAAGGAAGACGAGGTGCCGAAGGCCGATATCGAAAGGGCGATTCGAAGGAAGAGAGCGTTTGAGGCGGACCCCGTTGGGCACTGCTATTTGGAAGAGGAGAAGAAGTAGCCATGGCGCAGACAAAAGATGCATTGAAGATTCTAGAAACGGTGACCGGGAATCACGAGATTGTGAAGACCGGCATCGCCCAGGCCAGGATCAACTTCGAAGTGGCGCAGATGATCTACGACGCCCGCACCAAGGCCGGGCTTTCGCAAAGCGAACTTGCAGCCCTCATCGGATCGAAGCAGCCCGTCATCGCGCGACTCGAAGACGCCGACTATGAGGGTCATTCCCTGACTATGCTTCAACGCATCGCGGCAGCCCTCGAACAGCGCTTGGAGCTTCGCTTCGTACCCAAGAAAAACAGGGCGAAGCGGTGGTCACCGCCGCCTATCCCATCACGCCGGAAGCTCCGGCAAGCATAGGACTGGCAGCCGGGCGAGACAGGCCGGGAGGACTGTCCCACCTACTTCGCGAGGGCGGCGCGGGTGGAGCGCAAGGTATTGGCCAGGCTCTCTTTCGGCAAGTCCCGAATGATGGGCTCGATCAGCCAGCCGAGCCCGGTGGGGATGTCGCGCGTCAGCGAAATGGCTTCACACTCCAGCCACGTGCCGCCGTCCCGCTCTTCGAATCGCCAGTAGCTGTTCAGCTTCCACAGGAAGCCTTCGCCGGTGCCCGGCGGCTTTTCGCGCTCTTCCGGCTTGCCCGCCTTATCCAGTTCGGCAATTTTCGTGGTGCGCGACACACTGCGCCAGCGGGTCTTATCCAGAGGCGTGTATTTCACGTCATGCTCGGTAGAGAGCACCACCGTGATCACCTTCTTTTTGAGCAGGCGCAGATAGATGTGGAAGTTGTTCCCGGTGTGCGAAATCACACGGGAATCGATGACCTCAGGCTTGTAGACATCCTTGTGGTGGTCGTAATCCTGCACCATGAGGAGAGTACGTTCCAACGTGGCGCCGGGGAGGAAGACGCTGCCGACCCAGTCATGCACCAGCCCGCCGGGGACAGGGGTGACGGCTTTGCCGCGGAACGGCTCCACCACGGCTTCGCCCGATTTGACGCGGCGCGCGCGATCCGCAATCTCGTCGGCCCAAAGGAAGACCTTGGAATCGGCCAGGCGTTGCTCGGTATCGCGGATGTAACCGTCGAACGCCTCCACGGTCTTGGGCTTGAGTTCGGCCGCGCAGGCCGGGAGGGCCAGCAGGGCGGCCATGGCGATCCATCTCATGTCACCATTCTCACCTGCCGCTGCTAGAATCGGGTACATGGATCTGAGCTATCCGATCGGCAAATTCGATTTCAAGCAGACCGTCGCGCCGGGCCGGTACCCCGGGCTGATTGAGGAAATCGCCGGCGCACCCGCGCTTTACCGCGACGCCGTGCGCGGCCTGGACGATGCGCAACTCGATACTCCGTACCGCCCGGGAGGGTGGACCGTGCGGCAGACCGTGCACCACGTCGCCGACAGCCACATGAACAGCTATCTGCGCATGCGCCTCGCGCTGACCGAGGCTGAACCCACCATCAAGCCCTACGATCAGAAGGCGTGGGCCGAACTGCCCGATTCGCGGACCGCGCCGGTGGAGGTATCGCTGCAACTCATTGAGAGCCTGCACGCGCGGTGGGTCGTGCTGCTCGGGACTCTGAGCGGCGCCGATTTCGCCCGGGCGTTCCGCCATCCCGAAATCGGTCTGGTACGCCTGGATACCAATCTGGCGCTCTACGCCTGGCACGGGCGGCACCATGCGGCCCACATCACCGGCCTACGGCAAAGAAACGGCTGGAAATAAGGGTAGAACCAAAGCGGCGGTTGGCGCGTCGAATCAGTATAATGGCTGAAGGACCGAAGCTGTCGAGAAACCTATGAGTAGCCGCACCAAGTATTTCGTCGTGAGCACGTCGACGTGTCTCACCGTTCTGCTCCTGATCGGGAGCGTGCTCGGCCAGAACAAGACGCCCGACGACACCTATAAACACATCGGTGTATTCAGCGATGTGGTATCGCGCATCAAGAGCGAGTACGTCGAAGAGCCCGACATGAAGAGCGTCACGCTGGGCGCTCTCAACGGCATGCTGGAAGCCATCGATCCCTTTGCCAGCTACCTGAATGCGGATCAGTATCGCGACTACCTGAAGAACAAGGACGTCAAACGCGCCGATGTCGGGCTGATCCTCTCCAAGAAGTTCGGTTATGTGGGCGTGGTGGGCACGATCACCGGTTCGCCGGCGGCCAAGGCCAACTTCACCACCGGCGACATGATCGAGAGCATTGCCGGGGTGGCCACACGCGATATGCCGCTGGCCTACGCCAGCATGCTGCTGCGTGGCGAGAGCGGCACCAGCGTGGAATTGAGCGTGGTTCGCACGCGCCACCCGGAACCAGCGCCCGTCAAGTTGATTCGCGCCAACTTCGGGTTACCGGCCATCGAGAGCCGCATGCTGGCAGATAAGGTAGGCTACATCAACGCGGACGCGCTTTCGCCGGAACTGGTGAAGCAGGTCGCGCTCGCCGTGCAGCAACTGCAGAAGGACGGGGCACTGAAACTGATGCTCGACCTGCGCAATTGCGCCACGGGCAGCCCGGAAGACGGCATCGCGCTGGCGAACCTCTTCCTCAATAAAGGCCGCATCACCTACATGGTGGGACAGAAAGTGCCGCGCCAGAATTTCGAGGCCGACCCCGCCAAGGCGATCTCCACTCTCCCGGTGGCGGTTCTGACCAATCGCGGAACCGCCGACGCGGCCGAAGTCGCCGCCGCCGCCCTGATGGACAACAAGCGCGCCCAGGTGGTGGGCGAGCGCACCTACGGCGATGCCGCTCTGCGCCGCGCGATCACGATGGAAGACGGCGGTGCGATTATTCTGTCGGTGGCCAAGTACTACTCGCCCGAGGGCAAGGCAATTCAGGATACCGGCGTGACGCCGAACAACGTGGTGAGCGATGCCGACACGCAGATCGACGTGGACGACAATGGCGAACCGCTGCCGGAAGTCGCCGGTGTGGATAAGGGGCAGCAGAAAAAAGTGGAAGACGACGCCGTCGTGAAGAAGGCGCTGGAACTGCTGGCCAAGGGTTAGGAAGCGGGACAGACGATCGCCTGGCGTCGTCTGTCAGGCAATTGCGGTTTGGCGGCGCGTGACAGACCACAAGAAACGATGGTCTGTCCTACCTTCTCTACAGCGTCTTCAAGTAGGCGATCAGGTCGTCCTTCTCCGAATCGCTGAGCA
>JADGNS010000400.1 GCA_017883355.1 Candidatus Solibacter sp. | reverse complement strand
CGCGAGGACCTGCTGCGCGGGCGCTGGCACCTGACGCGCGGGCAGTTCGAATTCTACTTTGGCGGAGGCGCGCCGGAAGACCGGCTGGCGCTGGCGGAGGCCGCGGGACAGGCTTGGAACGCCAACGGCGCACGGGGGCAGACCACGGTGTGGGCCGGCGGACATCCGTTCTTTGCGATGTGGCGGACCAGTGGCGCGCGGCGCGCCGTCCTGGTGGAAACGCCGAAGCTTCCGGCTGGAGAACAGGAGGCCTACGCGGCGGTGGATAGTGAAGGGCGCGTGGTGTGGGGGCGGCGCGACCGCAACGACCGGGCGGCGATTCGGCCGGCGGCGGAGAGCGGGTTGCCGTGGACGCTCTACGTGAGCGGCGCGCCCAATCCGCCGGGGACGGGATTGCCGGAGAGCCAGCGATACCTGTTGCTCGCCATGGGGGTGATGGTGCTGTTCCTGATCGCGGGGACGTATTTCATCGCGCGCGCGATCCGGCGCGAGATGGAGGTATCGCGGATGCAATCGGACTTCGTCTCCACGGTGTCGCACGAATTCCGCTCGCCATTGACATCCATCCGGCAGCTCTCGGAGATTCTGGAACTGGGGCGGGTGCCGAGCGAGGAGCGGCGGCAGGTGTACTACACGACGCTGGTGCGGGAGACACAGCGCCTGCAACGGCTGGTGGAGGCGCTGCTGAATTTCGGGCGCATGGAGGCGGGGGCGCGTCCATACCGCTTCGAGGAGATTGAGACGGCGAGCCTGGTGCATCGGGTGGCGGGAGAATTCGAAACCCAACTGGCGGCGGGCCGGCGGATCGAACTGAGCGGTCCCGACGCCACGTGCGCCATCAACGCCGACCCGGATGCGCTTTCGGTGGTACTGCGCAACCTCATCGACAACGCGCTGAAGTACTCGCCGGAGCATCCGGCGATCTGGGTGCAGTGGGGGTTGGAGCGGGCGCAGGTGGCGATCAGGGTGCGCGATGAGGGGCTGGGGATTACGGCCGGCGAGCGCAAGTCGATCTTTCGGAAATTCGTGCGGGGAAGCGCCGCATCGGCGGCCAACGTGAAGGGGTCGGGCGTCGGCCTGGCGATGGTGAAACATATCATCGCGGCGCACCACGGCGAAATCCGGGTGGATAGCACACCCGGGGCGGGCAGCACGTTCACCGTGGTACTGCCGGCACTGGAGCAATCATGAGCCGCATTCTGATCGTGGAAGACGAACCGGCGATCGCGCTCGGGCTGGAAGACGATTTGAAGATGGAAGGCTACGAGGTGGAGGTGGCCCGCGACGGGATCACGGCGGCGCGGCGCGCGCGCGAGGGCGGCTTCGACCTGATACTGCTGGACGTGATGCTGCCGGGCAAGGACGGGTTCGAGGTGTGCCGGGAACTGCGGCGCGCGGGGTTGAAGACGCCGATCCTGATGCTCACGGCGAAGGCGCGCGAAGCCGAAAAAGTCATGGGACTGGAACTGGGCGCGGACGATTACGTGACCAAGCCGTTCGGCACGCGCGAGCTGCGGGCGCGCATCAAGGCGCTGTTGCGGCGCTCCTGCGGGGAAGCGGAAGCGGAGTGCTGCCGATTCGGGGAGGTGGAGGTGGATTTCGCGCGCGGCGAACTGCGCCTGAAGGGACGGCCGGTGGAGCTTACGCCGATCGAGTTCAAGCTGCTGGATTCCTTTATCAGGGCACGCGGGCGCGTGCTGAGCCGCGATCAACTGATCACGGCGGCATGGGGACACGACACGTTCGCTTCGGCGCGCATTGTGGACAACCATATCGCCAACCTGCGGCGCAAGATCGGGGACGACCCGGCGGAGCCGCGCTACCTGCGCAATGTGCGCGGACTGGGGTATCGGTTCGATGGCTAGGAACTCGGATTCACAGAGAGACTCTTCCCCGCAGAGACGCAGAGGCGCGGAGATAAGCGCAGAGAAGAACAGGAACCGGCTTCTTTTTGCTTATCTCTGCGATTGCTCTGCGTCTCTGCGTCTCTGCGGGGAAAAGGAGTCTCGGTATGGTTCTGCCTTCGCCGGGTTACGGCGGTGGTGCCGCGCGCTGACGATCGGGATGATGGCGCTTGGGCTGGCGGCGCAGAGCGATGGAGAACGCCAACTGGAGACGGCGGTCTATCGCGAGACGGTGATGGGCGATGTGGCGGCGGCGATCGGGATGTACCAGGCGATTCTGGCGCAGAAAGGGATGCCGCGGCCGGTAGTGGCGCGCGCGCTGTGGCAGCTCGGGCAGTGCCAGGAGAAGCTGGGGCAGCGGCGGGAAGCGCACGCCACGTATGCGCGGGTGGCGCGCGAGTACGCGGCGGAGAGCGGGATCGCGGCGGAGGCGCGCGGCAAACTGGCGGGCTGGAGCGACGTGCTGCCGGGGCCGCGCAATCTGCGCTTCGAAGAGGGCGATCCAGGGAAGACGCCGCCGGGCTGGTTCGTGCCGCAGGTGGAGAAGATCAGCGGCATCCTGGCCGAGTTGCGGCGCAAGGGCTGCCGGAGCAACGTTGGCTGCGCGTTGGTGATCGCGCCGGCGACGGCGGCCGCGACCGACTCGGTGGGCAACCTGATGCAGAGTTTCCGCGCGGCGGCTTACCGCGGTAAGACCGTACGGCTGCGCGCCTGGGTGCGGGTGGAGGCCGGAGGGCCTGGGGATCGCGCGCAGATGTGGCTGCACGTGAACCGTCCCAACGGCAAGGTGGGGTTCATGGAGGACATGGACGGGCGTCCGGTGCGCGCGGCGGAGTGGACGAGCTGCGAGATTGTGGCGGAGATCGACAGCGACGCGGAGTTTGTGGATTTCGGAGTGAGATCGATGGGGCGCGGACGGGTTTGGGTGGACGAGGTGTCCTTCGATATCGTGCCGGAAGAGCAGGTGACCGCGGTGCGCAACCTGGTCGCGAGGATTTACGCGCGTACCGACGCCACGCTGGCGGCGTTCCGCTTTTCCGGGACGGAGGCAGTGGCCACGGCGCGCAAGGCGACCCAGCAGGGCGGGTTCACGCTGGTGGACCTCTCGCGCGACACCTGGGTGCGCGGCGAAGACGGCTGGGAACTGGCGGAACACGTACCGCTATCCCGCGGGTACGAGACAGCGCCGGCGGACGCGGAAACGGTGCGCGCGGTGGCGGAGGACCTGAAGCAGTACGCGGTCCCGCTGAACGGACTGGAACCGTTCCGCGCGGCGGCGGGGTGCGTGGCGATTCATCGAGCCGATCTGCCGGAGGGATCGGGGGAACACGTGCTGGCGGCGGCGGGAATCGCGCAGTGGGTACTGAATCTGCGCGACGTTCCGGGCACGAGTGCGCTGGGGCACTGGCTGGCGGAACCGCATCTGTTTCACGGGCAGCCGGGCACGCTGGCGAAGAGCTGCGATGCGCTGGTGTTTCTGGAGGCGGGCGGGGCGGCGAAGAATTGAGGTGGGACAGACCATCGCTTTTTGTGGTCTGTCATGCCTCCCAGCAGAGCCCGGCCTCTTGATAGACGACACAAAACGATCGTCTGTCCTACTTAGCTCTCCAGGAAGGTCAGCAGGCGACTCACCTTGTCGAGCGGGAGAGGCTCGCGATTGAGCACAATCTGGATCAGTGTAGTGGTGAAGGGGCAGAACATGGAGCCGTTACCTTGGCCCAGATCGTCGAGGTCAATTTCCACCGGCTCGGCGGTGGAACCCAGTTGGCGGGCCTCGCTGCCGTAGCCCTGATAGGCCAGCAGTTCCGTGCCGGTGGACGCGTTGATGCGGGCGCGCAGTTTGACGCCGCCGCCGGAGAGCCCGGCCGGCAGGCGGACGTGGAAGCAACGGTAGCTGGAGTCCGGTCCGTAGGGGTGTACGTCGGTGGACATCTCGTGGAACGGAACCCACTGCCCGTCGGGCTGCTGGGTGAGCACCTCGATCATGTAGTCGGGAATGCCGTCGCCGCGCTCATCGCAGGCGAAGACCACGAACTGTTGCCAGCCTTCCAACTCCCCGGGGGAGTGGCCCAGGATGTGGGCGAAGAACTTCTTCACGTCGCCTTCCAGTCCTGCGGCTTCGGCGCCCGGATTGATCTTCATCCTCGGCAGACCGGCCTCGCCGTACTTCTGGGCGCGCGCCAGCCAGGCATCGTGGGTTTCGCCGCCGGGGTCGCCCACCTTGAGGAAGGCCGCCACCAGATCGACCATCCCGGGCTCGGGCTCGCTGATCAGGGAACCGTGATTGCGGCCATCCACGGCGATCATGGGGATTTCCAGGCGGTGATCGGCCCAGGGGGTGATGGTGATGCGGCTGGCGTTGGCTACCGGAATCCGCGTCAGATCGATCGTGATTTTGCGGGCGTTGAGGCTGCAACCGGACCAGCGCACGGTGCCGTCGGTACCGGGATCGTTGGCCACGCTGGCCAGTCCCTCGTAGGGTGTATTGCCGATGAAGACGGCCACGTAAGGGCTGTCGACGCCCTTGTCGTAGAAGGGCTCGGGGCCGAGGAGGTCGAGGTGCGCCAGGTCCCAGGTGAACTGGCTGCCGAGTTCGAGGCCCTCCAGCACGCGATCGCCGGCGTTGAGGAAATCGGGACCGAGGTGGCGATTGCCCTTCACCATGGCGCCGAGCCAGGTGCGGCCTTTGTGCGCCTGCGGGGAGCCCCAGGTGGCCGGCGCCAGGCCGACCAGGTGCTTGAGGCGCTTGAGGCGCGCATTCGTCGCCGGGGGCCCCGCGTTGGCCAGCCACGCACGCAGTACGAGCATGCCGGTGGAGTGCACGAGACAATCGAATTCCTGAGTTTCGTTGCCGAACACGGCGTGCATGCGGAAGGCCCGGTCCAGACCTTCGGCGATGTCCTTGATGGTGATTTCGTTGTTCAACGAAATGTAGTTGCAGATATCGATGTCCTGGGAATCGATGCCGCGGGCGATCAGGGCCTGTTTGAGATTCTCGAAGTCCTTGCCTTCGGCGGAATAGCCGTGAATCAGAACCAGTGGGCGTGACATGTTCTCTTCCTTTCGTGCTTAGCGTCCGTGCTTAATGCCGATCAGAAATGTTGCGATACCGAAACCGCCGATGGCGAGGCCGGCGATGCGGTTCATCCAGCCCATGGCTCGCTGGTCGAAACGGTCGCGAAAGCGGTTGACCATCAGCACCAGAATCACCCACCAGAGCATGGATCCGCAGAAGATGCCTGCCACCAGAAGGAAGGTCAGCCACCATTCGCGATGCCCGCCCATGCCGAGCCCGGCGAGCACGGCCAGAAACGAGAGGATGGTGGTGGGATTGGTCAGGGTGAGCAGCAGCGTCGAAGAGAAATCCGAGCCCGCCGCGCCGTCTTCGCTGGGCAGGTTTGCCGCCCGCGCCGGCTTGCGAAAGTACATCACGCCGATGGCCATCAGCAGCAGGCCGCCGAACACGCGGATCCAGAACTCCTCCGTCTCCAGGAACTTGATGAGGAAGGTGATGCTGAAGCCGGCGATGGCGCCGTAGAGCGCGTCCGCCGTGGCCGC
>JADGNS010000399.1 GCA_017883355.1 Candidatus Solibacter sp. | reverse complement strand
TCGGCAGTCATCTAGCCCCTCTTCGGGCGCAACGGCGCGCCCTCTGGTTCTTTTCTTCAACGCAACTCCACCCGCGATTCCAGGCCGGGGCGCGCGAAAAGCACCATTCAATGCTGGTTGACAACGAGTGAGACGCCGCTCTCTCCGATGCCGCTGTTCAGGCGTCGCGGGATCATCCAAGAATTTCGGATATTTTTATCTTGCTTCGGAAATTAGTGGATGTCAAGAAGTTATAAGTGCCCGATTAGAACTAACTCGGGAAGTGTGAGAATGCTCACTTCGGGGGCGGTAGGTTGGGCCTGCGTTTGCCCCTTTTACGACAATTTCAGATATTAAGACTCTATTAGTGCTTGTAGGAGGTGGCGAAGAAGTGCATACTCCAAGTGGATTGGAATTCCAGAATGAAAACCCTGGTTCCGTCGGATGCCTGGCATCCCTATGTCTTGAACCTGCCTTCGCGATCGGTTCTCTCTTCGCGGGATAGGAGGGGAGATGAGAAGGCGAAACAGCCGATTCGATAGTGTCTCGATCGACTCCACCGGTTCTTATGTGCCGGCCAGGATTCTGACTAACGAAGAAGTAGTGGAGAACCTGCCAACCTCCCCGGAGTGGGTCGTCGAAACGCTGGGGATTCGCGAGCGGCGCATCGCGGAACCAGAGGAATACACCTCGGATCTTGCCGCCCGCGCCGGGCTGGAGGCGATCGCTTCGGCGGGGCTTGAGCCAAACGACATTGACCTGATCATCGTGGCCACCGGAACTCCCGACCGTAGAGCCCCCTCATCGGCATGCATTGCCCAGGCCAAGATGGGCATCACTAACTGCTGCCCCGCGTTCGATGTGGCGGCGGTGTGTTCCGGTTTTCTTTACAGCATGACGATCGCCGGGCAATTCATCCAGAACGGCACTTACGAACATGCGCTGGTGATCGGCGCCGATACCTTCTCCAAAGTCACGGACTGGAAACACCGCAACTGCGTGTTTTTTGGAGACGGCGCCGGCGCCGTGGTACTCGGGAGGAATGAACGGGAGAATGGGCTCTTTGCCAGCATCCTCTGGGCCCAGGGCGAGGGAATGGATCATTTCACGATCTTCCCGGGGGACGCCTACTTCACGATGAACGGAAAGGCGGTCTACGAGAAGGCTACCACCGCGCTTCCGGAGTGTATTCAGCAGATTCTCTGCCTGAACCGGCTCGGACTCGAAGAAGTCTCCATGATCATTCCTCACCAGGCCTCGGCGCGCGTCCTCAAGCGCACCGCCGAAGCACTCAATGCCCCTTTTTCCCTGATGCAGACCAACCTGGAGTCGTACGCGAACACGGCGGGGGCCTCAGTCCCGTTGGTCCTGGACCAAGTCAACCGGCGCGGTCTTATCCACGCAGGCGATCTTCTCCTGTTCGCGGCAATCGGCGCCGGTTGGACCTGGGGTGCCAGTTTATATCGATGGTGAGCTCGCGTGCACACGTGATCATTGCCCATCAAACGGGCTTGGGTAGTCGGCCGGCTTCGAAACGAGCTTCGGCGTTTGCCAGGACGTAGCGCCCAGTGCTGCGGCGGCTCTCCGCAGATCGGGCGCTCCCACCCACAGCATGCCTCCGCAGCGACCCGAGCCGGCGCAGAACACCTGCGCCGAAATCATGTGGATGTTCGCTGCGGCCAATCTGTTGGCAGCATCGGCCACTGCTCCCGGCCGATCTTCGCCCTGGATCAGAAAACCGGTCCTCTTCCGGCCCAGCCTAAACCCCGCGGTCTTGGCCGCCTTCCTGAGGGCGCCGCTATCTTCCGGGATGAGGTCCAACTGGGATTTGCGCGCACCGTGCGGAAAAACCGAGATGCCCAGCAGGTTGACTCCGGCACCCTGCAGTGCCGCCCAGACGCGTGCACCCTCCTCGGGCTTATCCGGCACGGTCAGGTGAAAATAGTCGATTCGGCTGATTTGGTAGGGCACGGACGCCTCCTCTTGAACGCTCAGGCATAGTCAATCGGGTGTGATTCCAGCCAGTGTGCATCACGGACTGCATCCACGCGTCGTACCGCCGTACGAGCGGCCGGGCCGATAAAATCGCGTGATGCCCACGCCAGTGCCGCACCAAACCCGAGGACGCTGCCGGCCAAACCGCCCAGCGCCACTCTGGATACGGACTTACGCTTCCCGAGCAGATGGGCGCTCAGCATCCCGATAGTGGCGACGATGGCAGTGGGCGTCCAGACTACAGTTTGTAGCGGTGGCGTGAATACCCTGCCATCGCGTTCATTGCGGGCGGAATCGATACCGTCCAATCCGGCCCGGACTAACTGTTTGAAGTACCCAAAAGCGGATTCACGTAAGTGGACACTCTCCATGGACATACTCCTGGCTCAGGGGTCCCGCAACTCCCCCAGTGAAGGCGGGTCGTCGGGCGATTACATCGTCGCGCATTCTCTACGGACAAACGCTCATTCAAAATCAGCCGCCGGAGAATGCGGAGATCGTTCAGCATCCGCCGGCCCTTGTACACATGCCAACCAAGCATCTTCAGCATGAAGTATTGCCAGGTCGATCGCTTGCGTGTGGCGTTGCTCGCCATCGCGCAGGGCTTGATCCCGGTCCGCTTCAGTTCGCTCATTACCTCCAAGGTAGTGGTGGCCAGGATGTCCATATAGTCGTAGGCGCTCTCGATGGACTCGAAAGGCCATTCGATTTCTTCGGCAGACATACAACCCCGCCTTCCGGGTACGGCGCTCGCGCCCTCTGGGTCTTAGTTAGACGCACTCACCTGGGATTAACGGAAACCGTGCGGGGAGCCGGGCGCGAAACCGGTCGAGAACGGGTGAGTCGCCGTTTTGTCCGCTGCCCCTGCTTCGAGTGGTGCGGATAGCTATGCAAAAATCGGACCCTATTATGATGAATCCGATCGCCTGCGGTTGTCAAGAGATAACCGGAGCAACTACAGTGAGAACCGCCACCAGCCGATGCGCTCGAGTGCGCAACCGATTCGCCCAATTGACTGGGCAGCTATCGAGTCTCGTACGATCCCTCTCAGCCCCCCTACGCCAGGTGGGGCCACAAACCCACCGGATCCGCTAATCCCCGCCTACCGCACCGGCCCAGTTCACCTTCAGCGCCACCTTAAGAAACGTGAGGATATCCGCCGCTTCGTCGATCTGTTTGGCCGTCGGCTTTCCCGCACCGTGTCCGGCCCGCGTCTCCACCCGCAACAGGATCGGTGCCGGGCCCTTCTGCGCCTGCTGCAGCGTCGCCGCGTACTTCAGGCTGTGGCCCGGCATCACACGGTCGTCGTGATCGGAGGTTGTCACCAGCACTGCCGGATACTCGGTTCCCGCGCGGATATTGTGCAGCGGCGAATACGCCCGGAGCACCTTGAAATCTTCGGGATTCTCGGGCGATCCGTACTCGCCCACCCACTGTGTTCCGAAACCGAATTTCTGGAAGCGCAGCATATCCATCACGCCGACTTCCGCTACGGCGGCGCCGAAGAGATCGGGCCGCTGGTTTAGCACTGCGCCCACCAGGAGCCCGCCGTTGGAGCCGCCCATGATGGCCAGCTTCGGCGTCGAAGTGTAGCGGTTAGCGATCAACCACTCAGCCGCAGCAATGAAGTCGTTGAACACGTTCTGTTTCTTCGCTCTCATCCCGGCCTGGTGCCACTCTTCGCCGTACTCCGACCCGCCGCGAAGGCACGCCGAGGCAAACACCCCGCCCATCCGGATCCACTGCGCGATGATCGGGCTGAACCCCGGAGTATTGGGCACGTCGAACCCGCCATAGCCATAAAGCAACGCCGGATTCTGCCCGTCCAGCTTGAGTCCTCTCCGCTTGGTGAGGAACATCGGAATGCGGCTCCCGTCCTTACTCGCGTAGAACACCTGGGTGGTTTCAAACCCCGAGGCGTCGAACGCCAGTTTCACGGGACGCACAACCCCGCTGCGCCCCGTCTCCAGATCGAGTCGGTACATCGTCGTCGGCGCCGTGTAGGTCATGAACCCGTAGAACATCTCCTTGTCCTTCACCCGCGCTGGCGACCACATCGCCGTGCCGAGCCCCGGCATCGCCACCTCGGCGACCAGTTTCCCCTCCGTGGTCACCAGTCGCGCGGCCGCGTGTGCGTCCCTCATGTAGGCGAGCAGCAGTTTTCCGTCGGCCATTTGCACGCTATCGAGCGTCTCCGCAGCCTCAGGCACGATCTCTCGCCAATTCGAGGGTACCGGCTTCTGTAAGTCGATCGCGATCACCCGGCCGCGCGGCGCCCCGTCGGTGGTCTGCACGTACAGCGTCGAGCCCACCGCCTCGATCGGCTGGTAGCCCCCGGTCTCCGTCGGGATCAGGTCCACGATCCGCCGGTCCGCCGACTGCATATCCTGGAAGCTGAGCATGTTCTTCCCCGGAATTCCGCTGGAAATGATCAGCAGCAGGTATCGCCCGTCGTCGGTCAGCACCGGGTCTATGCTCCACGCCGGATGATCGGGACGTTCATACACCAGCCGGTCGGCGGCTTGCGGATCTCCGAGTTTGTGGAAGTAAACCTGCTGATTGAGCGCCGCCGCGGTCAGCAGTTCTGCCGTTGGCGGCTCCGGATAGCGCGAGTAGTAGAAACCTCCATCGTCTGTGGCCCAGGCCATGTTACTGAACTTCGTCCAGCGGATCACATCCGGCAGGTCCTTGCCGCTAGCAACGTCCCGGATGCGGCAGTTCGACCAATCCGAACCCGCCTGCGCGATGGCGTAGCCGTACAGTTTGCCGTTCCGACTCACCGACCATCCCGATAACGCCGCAGTCCCGTCTTTGCGATACGTGTTTGGGTCCAGCAGTTCCTTGCCTTTCGCGTTCGGCAAGTCCGTGACAAAAACCACGGACTGGTTCTGGAGGCCGGTGTTGTACAAGTAGAAGTAGTGGAGACCAGCTTTGAAAAGCGTCCCGAATTTTTCGTAATTCCACAGTTCGGTGAGCTGCCTGCGAATCGGCCCGCGGTCTGGCTGCTTCCCAACCCACGATCGCGTGAGCGCGTTCTCCTCTTCCACCCATTTCCGGGTCTCAGGCGCGTCGGCGTTCTCTAGCCCGCGGTAAGGGTCCGCGATTTGGACTTCGTGATAGACGTCCGTCTGGCCGCTCTTCCGAGCGGCGGGATAATTGAGTCGCGGCATATTCTGTCCCGACATGACAAACAGACAGCCGGTGATGAGGATGAGCGGGTTCAGCTTCATGACGGTGCGGCTCCGTTTCCGTTCAGTATACAGCCCGCCGCGCCTCCCCTGAGGGCGAAAATCGATATCTGCGAAGCACCCGCGGTGGGTGTTCGCAGCGTTGGCCGACGATTTAACCGGACGCCGCGATTCGTCTCACACGGCGCCGGTGCCGCGACACCACATTGGTCTATGTGCCTTTCGAGATAGGCCATGGCGTGTCTCTTCACGCTGTCAAACGCCCTAGCCGCGATCGCGGCCTCTAGCCGAGTTCCGACCGTATCG
>JADGNS010000398.1 GCA_017883355.1 Candidatus Solibacter sp. | reverse complement strand
ATGTGCTGGGGCGAGACGCGCACCGCGAAGCGCCGCACCGACTGGGTTCCGGCGATCATGCCGACGCCGATGAGTGAATTCAGCGTGCCGAAGAGCGCGGCATTGGAAGCCAGCACGTCGCGCACATAGACCGAAAGCAGCGTGCCGAAGCAGCGCACGGCGAACATGCCGGTCGACATGGCGATCATCACGAAGGAAATCACGGAATGCGTGAAGATGAAGCGGAACCCATCTCCCATCGAACGGAGCACCGATGCGGGAAGGCTTGGCGCCGATTGCCGGCGTATGGGCAGCGACGCCACCATACAGGCGGAAAAGAAGAAGCTCAGCACGTCGAAGACGAAACAGGAGTTCGCGCCCAGCGCCTCCACCATGAGCCCGGAGACGGCCGGGCTGACGATCTGCGCCCCCTGCATGGCCTGGCTCATCAGCGCGTTGACGGCCAGCAATCCACCTGCGGGCGCCAGCGTCCGGATGGCGACCGATTGTGCCGGGATGTAGAAACTCGAGACCGTGCTGAGCGCGAAGAAGATGCCGTAGATGGCATTGAGATCGCGCACAAAGAGGAGCGCCACCACCAGCACGCCGCGAATCAGGTCGCTCGCGATCATGGTCCACTTGACGTTCCATTTGTCGACGAACACGCCGGCCAGCGGGCTGATGACCGCCAGCGGCGCCAGGTACGCGGCCATGATCATGCTGACCTGGGTGGGCGTGCCGTGGAGTTGAAAGGTGACCACGCTGAAGACCGCGAAGACGGCCAGGAAATCGCCGAAGATGCTGACGATCTGGGCAATCCACAATCGCTTGACGGCAGGGGTCTTGAGGACATCGCGGAAGCCAAGGGTAGATGCCGGGCTGGACATGACGGTAAGGGTCTCGGGGAATTTTGACCATCATAGCATTGACCTGCGCGGTGTACCGGGCCGTGCAGCATGATATGCTTGGCGCAATGCATGACGGATCGAAAATGCGTCTGACCGACCGCAAGGATATCGGCGTCGGCCGGCCCAACGGCACGATCGTCTATCATGTCGGCTGCCTGGTGGAAGAGCACGCCGACGGCAGCATCACCTTGCACGGCCGGTCGGAAGACGTTCACTACGCGCGGGACCAATACACGAAGTGGTTCCTGGACGACACGCAGACCGACGAGTTGCGATAGTTGGCGCAAACGCGATTCCCGGTCCTATGGCAATTGGTCCAAGACGAGCACCGAAATCTCCGACAGGTTCGCCAATCCCGCATCGTTCGTCAGAAACCATGAAGCTCCGGAACGGATGGCTGTCGCAAGTTGTATCGCATCTGGTGTTCGGAGGTTATGACGCGCGCGTAACCCCGCAGCTTCCTCGGCGATCCTCGCGTCCAACGGAATCGCGGTCAGAGCTGGCGACTGGAGGAGGATTTTGCGATACTCCTCAGCCAACTCGGGCCGGCCTTCGCGAAGCGGGTGGACCAGAACTTCCATCAGCGTGACGAACGAAGTCGCGATATGGAATTCGTTGCGCTCCGCAGCCTCGAAAAACGGCTTAATCCTGGAAAGATAGGTGGGGTGTTCTTCGATGTAGTAGATCAGCGGCGCTGTGTCCAGACCGACGGTGGAGCCACGAAGCGCTTCTATCCATTCCACGACGAGCGTTCCCGGCGCAGGTACTCATCGACATCGACGCCTTGCCAGACACCCTTGCCTAAGCCCTGAAGCTCCAGCAGGCTCCGGCGCGGCTGGCGATCAAGTTCGCCACTCAGTCGTCCAACCAACTCAGCAATGAGACGCAACTGGTCGGCAGGACCGAGGGCTTGCACAGATCTCTTTGCCTGATCGTAATGTGGGTTCGGCACGTCGCTCATCCCCATAAACACACCATACCGCTGTTCGTGGCCGGGACGCCACCTGTGATGCCTTTGGTGGTCCCGTGGAGGCTGCTGCTGGAGCGCCGGGCACCCAAGGTTCTTCGAACGCGAGCGCGCTGCCTGAGTTGGCGCTTCGGCGGCCGTTTGGCATCTACCGCCCGCCGTTGCATAATAATCGACATGACTTCGAGACGTGAGTTTCTGCAGGCGACGTCGCTCGCGGCGGCGCTTGGCGCAGCCGGCAACGCGGCGCAATTGAAGACCCTCGGCGTGCAGCTTTACACGGTGCGCACCGTGCTGCCGCAAAAACCCGAGGAGACGCTGAAGGCGATCCGCGCGATCGGCTACCGGGAAGCGGAGGCCACCTACGCCGGACTGGACGATCTCTGGCCGAAACTGCAAGCCAGCGGTCTGAAACCGGTGAGTATTCACCTGGATTCCAAGTCGGTCACGCAGGGCAAGGCGGACGACCTGGACCCCATCTTCGACCAGTTGAAGAAGCGCGGCTTCCAGTACGCGGTGTTCCCGTACCTGCCGGAGCCGGAGCGCGGCGGCATCGATGTGATCAAGGCGATCGCCGAGAAACTCAACCGGGCCGGGGAGAAATGCCGCGCCGCCGGGATGACCTTCTGCTATCACAACCACGCCTTCGAATTCGCCACCGAGAAAGGCGCCACCCTGTTCCAGGTGATGCTGGACAATACCGACCAGAAGCTGGTGGCTTTCGAGGCAGACCTGTTCTGGGTGAGCGTGGCCGGGGGCGATCCCGTCGAATTCCTCCAGAAACTCTCCGGACGCGTGCCGCTGGTGCACTTGAAGGACAAGGCGCAGGGCACGGAGGTGATGTACAAGGAGTCGGTGCCGAAGACAACGTTCAAAGAGGTGGGCAGCGGGGTGATGGACTGGCCCAAAATACTGCGCGCGGCGGCGGCGGCGAAGGTGGCGCACTACTTCGTGGAGCAGGATCAGACGCCGGGCGATCCCGTGGAGAGCCTGCGGCAGAGCTTCGGGTATCTCTCCAAGTTGAAGTACTGAGGCGGTCTGAGCTTCGCTCGGATTGGCAGGCGGACCCGGAGGGTATCCCGCCTGCCCACAATGGGGTATTTCCCTTATTGACGATAGTCGTTGTACACGAGTATTATGGATTTGTGGCCGGAAAGCTCCAGCAGGAAATTCAACAGACCAAAGCGATTCGCCTTCTGGAAGAGGAGGCCACGCTGAACATCGTCCGCACGGCGGACGTCCTGATGCTGGCCCTGGCGGACGTGCTGAAGCCGCTGCTGCTCTCGGCGACGCAGTACAACGTCCTGCGCATCCTGCGCGGGGCGGGGAAAGAGGGAGCTTCCTGCAAGGACATCGGCGGCCGCCTGGTGGCGCGCGATCCGGATATTACCCGTCTGATGGACCGTCTGGAACAGCGCGGTCTGGTGTCGCGGGACCGGGCCAAGGAAGACCGGCGGGTGGTCGCGCACCGGCTGACCAGGGCAGGATTGGAACTGGTAAATGAGCTGGATCGTCCAATTGAGGCCCTGCATCGGAAGACCATGGGGCACATGGATGCCCCGAAACTGCGAAAATTGATAGGGTTGCTCGAGGAAGTTCGGGCGGGAAAATAGCGCGCGGCGGTCACGCCGCTTTTGGCAGTTCAAATAGTTGTTGTCAACGAATAACGTTTAGAACGGTGAGGAGAAATACATGAGTCAAGCAGTCGCTTATACGATCGACCCGGCCCATTCCACGGCCGGGTTCAAGGTACGGCACCTGATGGTGGCCAACGTCCGGGGCGAGTTCTCGGGAGTCGCCGGCACGGTAGTCTTCGACGCGGGCGCGCCGGAAAACTCGCGGGTGGAGGCGCGCATCGACGCCACCACCATCCACACGCGCGACGAGCAGCGCGATGCGCACCTGAAGAGCGCGGACTTTCTGGACGTCGAGAAGTTCCCGGCCATCACGTTCGTCTCGAAAAAGATCGCCGGCGCCGGTGGCGATTGGAAGGTGACCGGGGACTTGACCATCCACGGGGTGACGAAGGAAGTCACGCTGGATGTGGAAGGGCCGGCGCCCGAGGCCAAAGACCCGTGGGGGAATGTGAAGTCGGGAGCTTCGGCCGTTACCAAGATCAGTCGCAAGGATTTCGGCATGGTGTTTAACATGGCGCTGGAGACGGGTGGTGTGATGGTGGGGGACGAGATCGCCATCACGCTGGAACTGGAACTGCTGCGCAGTTAAGGCACGCCCCGCCTCTACGACTCCATCTTCTGCTGCATGTCTTCCAGGGTGATGCCGGCGGTTTCGGGGAACCACATCAAGACCACGAAGAACTGAACCACGGTCATCACCGCGAACAAGACGAACGGGGCGGGGCGGGACAGGTGTGCCACCTGGGGGAAGGTGAAGGCGATAATGGCGTTCATGATCCAGTGCGTGAAGCTGCCGAGGCTCTGGCCCTTGGCGCGCACCAGGTTGGGAAACACTTCGCTGAGATATACCCAGATGACCGCGCCTTGCGAGAAGGCGAAGAAACCGATGAACCCGATGAGCAGCCAGACCAGGAAATGCTCGCCCTTTCCGGTGGCAAAGACCACGGCCACACCGGCCAGACAGACCGCGGTGCCGGCGGCGCCGGTGAGCAGCAGCTTCTTGCGGCCCAGGCGATCGATCACGCTCATGGCGACCATAGTGAAGAGCAGGTTGGTGGCGCCGATAGCCACCGCCTGCAGGTCGCTGGAGACTTTATTGAAGCCCGCGCTCTTGAAGATGTCGTTGAGGTAATAGAGAATCGCGTTGATGCCCGACATCTGGTTGAAGAAGCCGATGGCGATGGCGAGGAGGATGGGGCGCCGGTACTTATGCCGGAAAAGCGGTTCCGCCTTGGTGCGATCCTCGGTTTCCACGGAGCGGACGACGTCGGCCACTTCGCGATCGGGGTCGGGCTCACCGATGCGGGTGAAGATCCCGCGGGCCTCCTCGATGAAACCGCGGCGGATCAGCCAGCGCGGGCTTTGCGGGATGCCGAAGAGGGTGACGAAGAAGAACAACGCGGGCAGCGTGGCCACGCCCAGCTTCCAGCGCCACTCTTCAGTCCCGAAACCCAGCAGGCCAATCGCATAGTTGGAGAGGTACGCGATCAGAATCCCCGCCACGATGTTGAATTGGAAGAGGCCGACCAGGCGTCCCCGCTTGGCGGCCGGCGCGATCTCGGCGATATACATCGGGCCGATGACGGAAGAGCCCCCGATCGCGAGGCCCCCCAGAAAGCGGAACCAGACGAAGGCGTACCAGTTCCAAGCGAGCGCGCATCCGAGCGCGGTGATGACATAGAGCACCGCGAGGGCCTGCAGGCACTGGCGCCGGCCGTAACGGTCGCTCGGTGCGGCCGCGAACATCGCTCCGAGTACGGTGCCCAACAGAGCGCTGGCCACGGTGAAGCCGAGCAGCCTGGGAGTGAGCTGGTAGACGTCGGAAAGGGTACTGGTGGCGCCAGAGATCACGACGGTGTCAAAGCCGAAGAGGAGGCCCCCCAGGGCGGCGACGATGGCACTTCTCAGAAGATATCGATTCATGGGCTAGTGGACGCAAGGTCCGCATGGCATGGTATCCCGCGCCACCGGCGAAGTCAAACGG
>JADGNS010000397.1 GCA_017883355.1 Candidatus Solibacter sp. | reverse complement strand
CTTACGGCCGCAATCGAATCCGTTGCACGCGCCAGTTGGTGATTTCGCCGACTACCAGTTCGTTCGGATTGCGGCAATCGATCTCGTTGACGGTGCCGAATTCCTTGAGCAGCTTTCCCGCACTGCCGAACTTGCCGAGCACCGTGCCGTCCAGTTCCAGACGATAAATCTCGCCGCCTTCCATGGAGTTCGTCTCATTGGAATTCGAACTATACAGATACTGGTGCGCGCCGGGGGAGATGCAGATCGCCCAAGGAGCGCCGACACCAGCGATCTGCCGCTGGAAGACGCCTTCGTTATCGAAGACCTGAATCCGGCGGTTGCCGCGATCCGCTACGTACACGTTGCCGCGCGCATCGGTGGCGATGGAGAGCGGCAGATCGAACTGGCCCGGTCCCGTGCCGCGCGAGCCCCAGGACTTGAGGAAGCGCCCGTCCGGAGCGAACTTCGCGATGCGCGCGTTGCCGTAACCGTCGGCCACGAAGATGTTGCCCGCGGCGTCCCATGCGACATCGGTGGGCCGGTTGAAAGTGTCGCCAGGGACGCCCGTGCCCGGGTTGGGACCCCGCCCGCCGCGGCCGGCGTCGGAGACCGCTTCGGGCTTGCGGCCCAGCGTCATCGCCACGCGGCCCTCGGGCGAGAACTCGATCACCATGTTGGAGCCGCGGTCTACCACCCAGATATGGTCCTGGGCATCCACCCGCACCGCCTGCGCGAACAGGAAGCCGTACACACCCTCACCGATTTCGCGCACGAACTTGCCCGTGCGGTCGAACTCGAACAGGCGCGAGCCGCCGTGCGTGAAGGTGCGCGACGCGCCCGTGGTGGCGTTGCCCCCTCCGGTGCGCGTGTACACGAAAAGACTGCCCTTCGAATTCGTGGCTACCCCGGCCACTTCACCAAGATGGATGCGCTCCGGCAGCTTCAGCAGATTCGGCGCCGAATCGTAGTCCACCTGCGCGCTCAGCGCTGTCGCCACCGCCAGCGTGGCGATACCCACTACCAGCTTCCGCTTCATTGCGCCCTCCTCACCGGATGCAGTGTCAGCTTCTGCACGCGCCACGAAATGATCTCGCTTACCAGCAGCTCGTTCTCGTTCCGGCAATCGATCTCGTGCACGGTGGCGAACTCGCCCAGTTTCTTGCCCGCGTGTCCGAACTTGCCGAGAATCGTTCCGTCCAGTTCCATCTTGTAGATCTCGCCGGTCACCGCCGAGATCAGCGAGTTGTTGCTGTCCGGATTTGAGTTGGAGCTGTAGAGATATTGATGGGGCCCCGGCGTGATGCACACGGCCCAGGGCGCTCCCACGTTGTCGTAGATGGCTTTGAAGGTGAGGTCGTTGTCGAAGACCTCGATGCGGCTGTTGCTGCGGTCGCCCACGTAGACGTTGCCCTTGGCATCCGTCGCCATGGTGTGAGGCAGATTCAACTGCCCGGGCGCGGACCCCTTGCTGCCTACCGACGCGATGAAGCGTCCATTCTTGTCGTACTTGACCACGCGCGAATTGCCGTAGCCGTCGGAGACGAAGATATTGCCCGCCGCGTCCCAGGCCACATCCGTCGGACGATTGAACGTGTAGGGCTCCGGCGCCGCGGGCGCGGTCTCCCCCGGCTCGGGCCTTCTGCCCAGCACCATCAGGACGCGGCCTTCGGGATTGAACTTGATCACCATATTCGACCCTTCGTCGACCGCCCAGATATTGTCCTGCGGATCCACCCGCACCGCGTGCGCGAACGCAAAGCCGTAGAGCCCTTCGCCGATCTCGCGCAGGTAGTTCCCTTTGGCGTCGAATTCAAAAAGCCGCGTGGCCTGGCTGCGTGTATAGACGAAAATGTGTCCCTTGGAATTGGTGGCGACCCCGATGCCCTCGCCCAGATGCAGGTTCGGCGGCAGCTTCAGGAAGTTCGGCGCGGATTCGAAGGGGATCTCCGGCACGTTCTGCGCTTTGGCCCGGGCGTTGAGTTGCGCCGGCGTCAGTCCCTCCGCTTGCGCCGCTGCGGGCGCTTGTGCATATTGGGGGATCGCGCAGGCCAGCGCCGCCCACAGCAGACAGAATTTGGTGTACATTTCGCTCCTACTCTTCTTTCAGCCCACCCAGTGGTTCCCGAGGGCGGTTGGATAGACCTTGTGGGGCAGCTCGTTGCCCCACAAGGTTCCACATCCTGTTCAGAGTAACAGCTTCAAGCTTATGCGGCTGGGGCGCCGATTAGAACGTGTACTTCAGAGCCACCTGAATCTGCCGCATCTGGACCGCCGTGCCGGAGATCACGCCGAAGCCCTGGTGCGCGTTGGTGGATGGCTGGCCGGGGAATGCCGCCCCGGCCAGGATATTCCCATTCGGGTTGGACCAGGACGGATGGTTCAGCACGTTGAACGCCTCCAGGCGGAATTTGAGCAGGTGTCCCTCCTTGAAGGGCATATGGAATTCCTTGTGCGCGGCGAAATCGAACGCCCGGATGCCGGGTCCGACCAGGGTATTCCGCCCGACGTTTCCGAAGGTTCCCGAGGGCGCCTCGGTGTAAGCCGCGGGGTCGTACCAGCGGGATGGCGTCGGACCACTCACGTAGGGATTGTTGCCGGTAGCGTTCGGACGATCGTATCCGACGCCGGTGGCGGAACGGTCGACGCCTCCGATGGTGATCACCTGGGGAAGGCCGGTTTGAGAAGTCCAGACTCCGCCAAGTTGCCAGCCGCCCACCACGCCATTCAAGAACGGGTTGGTAACATTGAGCCCCTTCCCTTTGCCGATCGGCAGGTCGTAGAGCACGGAAGTCACAAACCGCTGCTTGACGTTGAAGGCGGAAAGTCCGCGCTCGCATTGCAGGCAACCGCTGTTCTGCGGGTAGAGAGTATCGAATCCCTGGACGCGGATCCCGCTGGTGTTGTCGATCGATTTGGCGAACGTATAGGAACCGATCAGGCTCAGCCCGGCGCTGAAGCGTTTGGTGACCTTCATGCTGCCTGCGTTGTAATTCCCGTTGGCTCCGTCGCTCACCAACTGGATGACGCCGAATTCCTGTCCGATGGGGTTGCCGCTAGCGTCGCGCAGCGCAAAGGGGGTACGCGAACCCAGGGAAGTAGTGCCGGGAACGGGCTGATTGGCATCCAGGAAACCATACAGGTGGCGGCTCAGAGAGCCGAGGTAGCCCCCTTCCACCACCCAGTTTCCGCCCAGTTGCCGCTGCACGTTCATCAGATACTCCATGGTGTAGGAGGTCCGGTGGGAATACGCATCCACGAAGGCGAAAGGAGAGGTAATCTGCGCCTTGGCTCCCCCGCTGATGGCGGCGAGGGCGGTGTTCCAGAAGATATTGGGGGTTCCGGCATTGGCGTTGACCACGCGAATGCGTCCGGCGATGTTGCGCGCCATGTCGAATAGCGCATTGCCGATGTCCTGGTTGAAGAACACGCCCACACCCATGCGGACCACCCACTTGGAGTCCGGCGAATAGGATACGCCGATGCGCGGCGCGAAGTCTTTGTACTCGGTCCGCATGAGGTTGTCGTTCAGCGTACCGTTGCTGCAGACCGTCTTGATCTGCGGCCATTGGATTTTGATGCCCGCATAGGGATCGTCACACTGGCCCTGGCGCATGAACTGGGGATAGAGGCTGGGGTCCACTGGCCCGCCGGAGGCGATGTGCGGAATATTGACGGTGAACAGGTCGCCGTTGGTGTCATGGAATGGCGGCGTCAGTTCATAGCGCAGACCCAGCGCCAGCGTCAGCTTGGGAGTGACCTTCCACGTGTCGTCCACATAGGCGTGGAACATGTTGCGTTGGAAATTGGCGTTGGCCACGGCAACCGCCGCCTCGGATTGATACATGGTGCCCAACAGGAAATCGGCGAAGGTATCGCCGCCCGTCAGGGTGGGGCTCAAGGTCGCGTTCCCCTGGAACGTGAACTGGCCGCGCGCGAACTGGTTTCCCACCTGATCGTAATTCTGCCGGGTGAACTCCGCGCCGAAGCGGAAGGCATGTTTGCCCTTGACCCACGAGAGGTTGTTCACAAACTGCAGGTTGTTGTTGCTGTTTGCGTACGGGCCTTCCGTGCTGTCTCCAATGGAGCTGTAGCCGATCAGCGTGACATTCGGGATCCCCCAGGTTACGGGCGCGCCGCCGGGGAAATTCGGGATGCCAATCTGGCTCACCACGTCGGTATTGAATGCCAGGTACGTGCCGATGGAATTGAAGAAGCGGTTGTATCCGAAGCGGGCCTCGTTGACCAGGTTGGGCGTAATCACGCGCGTGTTGGAGCCCATGTACTGCTCGTAATTCGTAATGATCGCCGTCCAGCGTGAGGCCCTGGTTGGCCTGATTCTCGTCGCCCCAGCTATAGCGCCCCGCCCATTGCGATTTGGCGGACTCGACGAAATCCATACGCAGCACGAACCCGTCCCGGTTGTTCGGAGCGGCCGTGGAGCGCGTGTAGTTATTGCTGAGCCCGTTGCCGGGAACGTTGGCGGGCGCGTAGTATTGCAGCAGCTTCTGTGAGATGGGGTCGATGCGGCTGGTCGGGATGATGTTGCCCGCAAAGGGCGCCTTGTTGGTGGGATCGTAGATGGTGGTGTTCAGGCCGCTGAAGTTGCCGCCGAACATGGCCTGCGTGGGCACCGAGTATACGCTCTGGAAGTTCTGCCGCCGGCGCAACGCCTCGTAGTTGGCCATGAAAAACAGCCGGTTTCGCCCGTTGAACAGCTTGGGTATGCGGACCGGGCCGTCCATCTCGAAACCAAAGTCGTTCCACTTGAAGGGCGATTTGGCCTGGTGATTGGTGGTGAAGGAATACGGCGCGGCATCCAGCACGTTATTGCGCAGGAACTCGAACAGGGCGCCGTGATACTGATTGCCGCCGGACTTCGTCAGCACGTTGATCTGGGTGGCCTCGTGCCCGAACTCGGCCGGGTAGATCCCGGTTTGCACTTTGAATTCCTGCAACGCGTCGATGGACGGCAGGACCACGTACGTGTTGAAGTTCGGATCGGTGTTGGAGACGCCATCCAGCGTGAAGTAGTTGAACATGATGCGTTGGCCGCCGGCCGAGATCGACTGGTTTGCCCGGTCGCCACCCTGGCGTGAGCCCGCCTGTCCCGACGAAGGCGACAGGGTGTTGGTATTGGGCGACAGGGCCACCAGGTTCAGGTACCCGCGACCGTTAAGGGGCAGCTCGGCGATTCCCTTATTCTCGATCACCGTACCCACGGTGGCGTTCTCGGCTTGCAACTGGTCGGCGAGCCCACGCACCTCCACCGTCTCGCTAACCTGCCCGACTTGCATGGTGAAATCCAGGCGGACGGTCTGCTGCACCTGCACTTCAACATTGTTGCCGATTACTACCTTGAAACCCGCATGCTCCACTTTGACGTTGTAGAGGCCTGGCGGAACCGAAGGCAGGCTGTAATCGCCCGCGTCGGTGCTGATCGCAGCGCGGACCGCGCCGGTAGTGATGCTGGTAAGGGTGATGGCGGCGGCGGGCACCGAAGC
>JADGNS010000396.1 GCA_017883355.1 Candidatus Solibacter sp. | reverse complement strand
CGACAACTTACTGGAATGCGTTTGTTGCGAACCTGGAGATGCACGGCAAAGGAACGTTCTACGATCCACGGCTGAATGACCCGACGCAGTTTCCGGTGGCAGGCAAAGCGGGCTCTCCCAACGTGCGCAACGACTCCGACTTGATCACCGCGAAACTGGCTGCGCTGCACTTCTACCAACTCGCGATTCCCGCCCCGCAATCGCCTGAGAGCGCTCAAGGATTCAATTTCCCGGCCAAGAGGGGAAGGGCCATTTTCAATGTCAAGGCTCAATGCGCCCGCTGCCACGTTCCGCCGCTCTTTACGGAGCCCGGGTTCAACATGCATACGCCGGAGGAGATGGGCATCGACGATTTTCAGGCCAACCGGTCGCCCACGAAAATGTATCGAACAGCCCCTCTGAATGGACTGGTTAGCCACGAAAAGGGCGGGTTCTATCATGACGGACGATATCCCGACTTGCGCTCGGTGGTGGACCACTATGACAGCCTCCTTAAAACAGGGCTGACCGACGGCGAGAAGGCGGATCTGATCGCGTACTTGAGGACCCTCTAACTTGGGGACGATAGCTTCCGTTGGATTGGTCCCGCGCCAGGGCGCTCAGCCTTTGCGAACTTCGGAGTCGATCCGGTCAACGAACAAATAAAGTCCGAGGCAGGCCGCAAAGAGAATACCGGAGATAATGGCGCCAGGAACGGCAGCCTCGCGATGGCCGGCCAGGTAGGATTCGAGGGTAGCGGAGAGCAGCCAGATTTGCACGATCAGCAACAAGACGATGAGGGCCATGGCGCCATCGATAGCGGTAAGTCCGCGGTTTTGTGGCGGATTGGTATTCATGCCCCTTCTCCTTCCATACGAACGGCTAGAAGTTGCCCGCCCTTCATTTCTAGCGCCACTCGCGGTAGCGCCCGCTGCGGAGGGCCCTGCAGAACCGAGCCATCGGCGATCGAAAAGAAGCCTTGGTGGCAAGGGCATTCGAGCCGGTTTTCCTCCTTCGCATAGTAGACCGCGCAGGAGAGATGCGTGCACTTCTGGCTATAGGCTACATAGGAGTCGCTGCCCGTGCGCACCAGAAGGCAGGGGTCCTCGGCAGTGGGGTACGCGAACACCTTTACGCCGCCCACGGCAACCTCGTCCGCCGCCGCGATGGGCTGCCGCGGATACGAAGGGGAGCGGTGGAACAGCGACCGCGCCAGGATCCAAAGGTTGCCCGCCAGCATGGCGAAGCTCGTGAGTGTGAGGAACTTGGTGAACTGGCGGCGGTTTACGTAGCGTTCGTCGGCGGTGAAAACCGGGAATTCGTCCTGCCAGAGCGGCGCGCTAGAAGGCTTGCGGAACCACTTCATGCTCTCCCTCCCATGTGTAGTCGGCAACGTCGATGGCGATAGCTCCCGCATCCGCCGGAGCCATCATATAAACCTTGGTCATGATCTTCTGGTTGCCGAACCAGAAGGTGTTGACGGGCTTCTCGCGGCGCGTGGCCGCAATGGTCTCGGGCGTAACATAGGTGAGCGCCTGGCTGGGGCAGACGGTGGCGCACATGGGACGCTTGCCGACGGAGGTGCGGTCGTAGCACATATCGCACTTCATCATCTGCTCGTATTCCGGCACCAGTTTGGGAATCCCGAAGGGGCACGCCAGTACGCAATTGGAACAACCGATGCAGCGTGGTTTCAGCGAGGACCCGACTATGCCGTCTTCGTATTTCTTGATGGCGTCGGCCGGGCAAACCTGGGCGCACGTGGGATTTTCGCAGTGCCAGCAGACGTAGGCCGCGGTGGCAATGCTCTCCTTCCGGTCCACGAAATCGAAATTGATCATGGAAATGCCGCGATGCGTGTCGCATTCTTCGCAGGCCTTCAGGCAAGCCTGGCAGCCGATGCAGCGCGACGGATCGACGTAGAACTCCATGCCGAACATCAGGCGCGGCCCCCCTGGGCGAGTTGCGGACTCCGGTCGCGAGCCCATTCAGGCGGACCCGCGGCCCTTTCCACACGGCAGGCCGATACCTTGTATTCCGGAATCTTGCTCCGCGGGTCGAGCGTGCGGTGCGTCAGGCGGTTGGCGCTGCGGTCGCGCGGCCAATGGTAAGGAATGAAGACCGTGTCGGGCCGGATGGTTCGCACCACCATGGCTTCCAGCGTGATGGCGCTGCGGCGGGAGGTAACTGTGACCCAGTCGCCGGCGCGGATGCCGCACTGTTCCGCCAGGCGCGGGTGGATCTCCAGTTTCGGGTCGGGATACTGATCCACCAGGGCCCCGATCCGCCGCGTCTGCGTACCGGAAAGATACTGGCTGACGACGCGGCCGGTGGTGAGATAAGTGGGATATTCCGCGTCCACCGGATCGCCGCTCTCGCGCCACGCCAGATTCATTAAATGGGCTTTGCCATCGGGATGGAAAAACCGGCTGTCTTCAAACAGCCGGGGCGTGCCGGGATGCTCCAGCGTCGGACACGGCCAGAAGACGCCCATCTGCTCGTCGATTTTCTCATACGTGATTCCGTAATAATCGGCAATGCCGCCTCGTGACGCCAGTCGCAGTTCCTCGAAGATTTCTCGTGGCTCGCGAAACGGGAAATACTGGCCGCGGCCCAGGCGGCGCGCCAGGTCGCAGATGATATCGGAATCCGTGCGTGCGTTGCCGGGGGGATCCACCGCCTTCCGGATATGAATCACCCGGGCCTCCACGTTGGCGGTGACGCCCTCCTCTTCCTCCTGCAGGCTTCCCGCCAACACCACGTCTGCATGCATCGCGGTTTCCGATAGGAAGAAATCGATGATTCCGAAAAACTCCAGACGCTCCAGCGCTTCGCGCGTGAAATTCGCATCCGGCAGGGAGACCAGCGGGTTGAAGCAGATGGAGAGCAGCCCTTTGATTTCGCCGCTGTGAATGGCGTTCATGATCTCCACCGCGGTGTAACCAGGTCCGGGCAGTTCGTCCGGTGAGATGCCCCACACTCCAGCCACGTGCTCGCGCGCGGCCGG
This sequence comes from Candidatus Solibacter sp., assembly GCA_017883355.1. Taxonomy (GTDB): domain Bacteria; phylum Acidobacteriota; class Terriglobia; order Bryobacterales; family Bryobacteraceae; genus Solibacter. The sequence goes on along the minus strand of JADGNS010000396.1, from coordinate 2,503 downwards.
ATCGGTGAGACTGCGCTGGCCGGGCAGTTGGTCGCACTTCTGCCCGTGTTCGCGCCCGCCCTGTCCGTTGCCCTGCCCCGTCACCATGATGGGGCCGGCGCCTTCGCGCCCGATATTTCCGGTGACCAGCGCGATGGCCACCACCGCTTCGCAATTCTCGACTCCTTTGGAGTGGTGTTCCAGGCCGCGCGCGTGCATCAGCATTGCCCGGCGAGATTCGCCGACCCAATGCGCGGCCCGCTCGATGGCATCGGGAGCGACGCCGGAAACCTCGGCGGCCCGCTGCGGAGTCCAGGCCTCAACCGATTCCGCAGTCTTCTCAAAACCGGTGGTGTGCGCCTCAATAAAGTCGCGGTCCGTCAGGCCGTCGCGAATGATCACGTGCAGCATGGCCATTAGCAGCGCGAGGTCGGTTCCGGGACGAACCGGCAGAAACAGGTCGGCGTTCCGCGCGATAGGGGTGAAGCGTGGATCGGCCACAATCAGTTTCGCCCCTTTGTCACGAGCCCGCCAGATGTAGTCGGTGGTGATAGGGGCGCACTCGCCAATATTGGCGCCGATCACCATGATAACTTCCGCGGCCGGGATGTCGCTCCACGGGTTGGGCGCGCGGTCCACGCCTAGTGCGCCTTTGTAGGCCGTACCTGCCGAAACCATGCAGAGGCGCCCGTTGTAATCGATGTGCCGGGTTCCCAGCGCCACCCGCGCGAACTTGCCCATCAGGTACGCTTTCTCGGTAGTGAGGGAAGCGCCGCCGTAGACCGCCACCGAATCCGCACCGTACTTTTCCTGCAACTCGCGCAGCCGGCGCGCCGTGAAATCGAGAGCTTCGTCCCAAGCCGCCGGGCGAAAGCCTTCGTCGGTGCGCATCAGCGGATCGAGCAGCCGGTCCGGATGGTTACCCTGCAGATAGCGTTTGACACCCTTGGGGCACAGCATTCCACGGTTGAAAGGAAACTCCTCCCAGGGCTCGAAGCCGATGACGTGGTTGTCGCGCACTTTTAGCTGAATTCCGCACTGCTGGCCGCAGAAACAGCAGTGGGTCTTGACCAGTTTTTCGGGCTGTTGGCCGGAATCTCCCTGCCAGCCCCCCTGTGGCACGTAATTCAGATGCGGGCCGTAGCGACCGGCCAGCTCGTCCAGCGAAAGCGGCGCCTTAGCCATTCGATTGCTCCTTGATTCTCATTTGCGCGACGGAGAGCGTCTTCCTCTTACACGCCGGGCATAGCGCCTGCCAGTGGCCGCCCGGCCCGGGTATGGCATAGTCGAAACCCACCTGCGGCAGGATGGAGCGGAGGTCTTGAATGTGCATCTGCGAGGCGAACCGCTGCCCGCATCGCGCACAACTTGCGCCCGGGTCCTGTTCGCCGGCCTCCTGGTAAAGTTTGACTCCCAGTTGGGCCGGACGCTGGAAGATGTGAAAGAACTTCCCAAATGGCAAAAAGAGCAGCGCGGCGATTACCGTGATCGCATGCAGGATCGCGAGAAAGCTATACGAGGAGCCGCGCAACCACTCCTGCGAGACCGTGAGCGCCAGTCCTGTCACCGAGATGGCGAACAGCAGAATAATAGGGAGAAAATCCATGCCGAACTGTTGCAGGGTGCGCGCTCCCTTGTCGGTCATGCGGCGCCACAGCGAGAGCGCGATGCCGGAGAGCACCAGCAGCGCCGAAATGTCGAGTCCATGGAACAGCAGCCACGCCGTAACGGTGTGCAGTCGAAATGTACCCATGGGGAAGCCGAATACGTAGGTGACGTACATCAACTGGTCGTTGGGAAGAGTGCGGAAGTTGATCCAGCCGAACACCAGCGGGAACGTAATGGCAACTGCCAGAAGGCAGCCCCAGAAGAGGAATTGATGCATCCACCAGCGCAACCGCGAGCGATGGGCGATGAACCGTTGCGCGGCTAAGTGGGTGACCGCCAGCGCCGCAACGTGGCCCAGGCTGCGAAAGATGCCTCGGCGGCGATACAGCTCCCAACCTCGATCCCAATAGACGCGGGTAGGTGGCTTTTCCAGCCACACGTTGTAGTGGTAGATCACGCCCCAGGTGGCAAACACCACCGCGAAGGTGTAGATCACCAGCGCCGGATCGAAGTTCTGCAGATTCCGCGACCCCACCGTGATGGCGGCGACCAGCAGCGCAGTCCAGAGTGTGGCCCAGGCGCCGGCGCGCAGCCGGTCGGCAGTCCGGCGCACCTCCTCGGGCAGCGCCACGTCGAGCGCTTGCTGGCGGGGCACAAAAACCCGGTGGTTGGTCCACCACAGCAGCAGCGCTGTCGCCGAGAGCAGCAGGAAGGCCGGCCAGGTGGCGCCCGTCCGGCTGCGGAAGAATGCCAGCAATAGCGGCGGGAAGAATCCGCCGAGACCGCCCATGGCGCCCACCAGGCCCGTCACCGTGCCAGTTTGATCGGGAAAATATTGCGGGACCAGTTTAAATACCGCGCCATTCCCAAGGCCGAGCAATCCCGCGCATCCCAGCGCGCCGACAGTGAAGGGAAT
>JADGNS010000013.1 GCA_017883355.1 Candidatus Solibacter sp. | reverse complement strand
GGCAGAATCGGCCCCCCCACGTGCGGCACCAGTACCGTCACCATGGGGCAGACGTGCATGTCGGTGATTCTCGAGGCCGGCATTCCCATACAGACGCTCCCCTACTTTTTGGACTCCCACAGCTTGACCCGGTTGGTCACTTCCACACCCTGCGCCACGAAACTCTTGAATTTCTCCGGCGCCTTCTCGGGCTCCGGGACCACGGCGGCAAAGATCACCGCGCCGGACACCGCTTTGGCGGTCAGAAACTCTCCTGGCGGCACCACCGGCGCCTCGGGCGGCGACAGGCTGCCGCCGCTGAAAAAGGCCGCCAGTCCCGTACAGCCGGCTGCCGTGCCCAGTTCGGCCTTTTGGGCGGCCGCCATGGCCAACCGCCGGTTGTCTTCGCTGGGCTGGGCAATCCATCTCTCGGTGGCGTCGAGCGCGCCTTTCACCTTCGGCGGCGGGTTCTCGCCTGCCGCGCGCCGCGCGCACACCCAGCCCCACCACACGCTTTCGCGCTTCGGCAGCGCGTGCGCGATAAACCTCACCGCATCGGGATAAAGGGCCTTCTCCATGAGAAGCGCGACGAAGTCCAGCGGATGCAGGTCCGGACGCGCCAGCGCCATCGCCTCCTCGCCGAGTTCGGCGACTGTGGAGATCGCGACAGTTCTCGAATTGATTGACGCCTGTGTGCCTCCCATATCAGTTAATCATCACGACGCCGCCCTTTACCGTCGTCATCGCGTCGCCGTTCACCTGCGTCATCACAGCCGTTACCTCGGCCTGAACCTGCGCTTCGATCTTAATCATCATACCCTTGATGGTGACGCCCATCTGATCGATCTTGATGCTGCTCTGGCCCACCTTGAGTTCGATGGACTGCATCGCCTCAGTTTCGATTTTACCCAGATCGAGCTTGTTCGTCTGGTTCCCCATCTTAATCGCGGTGGATTGGTTTCCCATATCCAGCGTCGTGCTCTGGTTGCCTTGCTTGAGTTCGATGGTCTGATTGCCCTGCTCCACCGTGATGGTCTCGTTGTTGGTCACCGTCTGGGTCTCGTCGTGTTTGATTTTGGTGACGCGGTCATTTCCCACCTCCCGCGATTCGTCGTTCTTCACCAGCGTCAGGAGATCCTTTTCCGCCTGTGCATGGACCAGCTCGCTGCCCTTCTTGTCCTCGAACGACAGCATGTTGAAATTGTGGGAAGTGCCGTACGGGGTGCTCCGGGACTTGTACCCGCTGACGGTTTTCTTCTCCGGCAGCGTCCATGGCGGCATCATGTCTGAGTTATACACGCTGCCCACGATGATCGGGTAATTGACGTCGCCTTCCTCGAAATCCACGATCACTTCCTGGCCGATGCGCGGGATATGTACCGCACCCCATTGGTTGCCCGCCCAATACGTGGCCACCCGCATCCAGCAGGAACTGTTGACGTCGTCGCTGCCCTCCCGGTCCCAATGGAACTGAACCTTCACGCGGCCGTACTTGTCGGGATAAATCTCCTCGCCGGCGGGGCCCACCACCACCCCCGTCTGCACCCCGCGCACGCTCGGCACGGGCGTCACCCGCGGCGGCCGGTAGGGCAGTGCCGCGGGGATGCAGGTGTACCAGTTGGCGTACTTGAATTCCTCCTCCTGATTGTCCGCCGATACCGGTTGTTTGGCATCGTGCTCCACGCTGGTCAGCACGAACTTGCCGTTGTCGGAGTAATGGCGGGTCAAATCGAAGGTGTGGCCCGCGGTGAACCCGGCGTGCCATCCGCTGCCACGGATCAGCAGGCTGGAGAGTGCCTCCTCCTGCATGCGGATTTCCACCGTGCGCTTGTTGTCGGTGAAGATGTGCTGCAGGCTGGACGACTGTTCCCCACCGGACTTGTTGACGCCGTCGAAGCGGCTGGCGTATCCGCCGGGGTAATCGTAGAGCTCCAGTTTGTCGTTGTTGGCCACCTTCAACTTGTGGGTCACGGTCCCCACGGTCACCGAGTCCACGATCGTCTTCTCGGCTTCCAGGTGTTTGGTGGGCATTTCGAACTTGTAGTCCCAGGTCGTGAACTTGCCCGAGCGGATTTCCTGGCCCTTGCTCCAGTCGAACACGCGCTCCTCTTGCACCGCCGCGTGCGCCCCCTCTTCCCAATACACCGTGGGAAGATAGGGCACCGCCGGGTGGGATTGCGGCGTGTTGGCCAGAACCATCTGGTGGCCGCTGGAAGTGTGCTTGAAGAAATAGTAGATCCCCTCTTCCTCCATCAGCCGGCTGGCAAACGCGAGGTCGGTTTCGCGGTATTGCACGCAGTATTCGCGCTGCTCAAAGGTCCCATCGATCTGATAGGCAACGTCCAGGCCGGTCAGCAACTTCTTGAGGATGTCCGGCACGCTCATGTGCTGGAACGTGCGGCTGCACAGTTTGCGATCGAGCAGCCATAGCTCCGGCACCACCTCCAGACTGTAGTGGGTGAAGTCCTCGTCGCGTTCGAACTGCGTCACCTTGCAAACGATGCCGTTGAAGTAACGTTTGTTCTGGACGGAAGCAATTTCCACCGTGACCTTCTTCCCCAGCAACTGGTCAAAGGGCAGCAGCTTGGTCTTCTCCTCCCAAACCGTCTTCAACTCGAAATGAAAAACCTGGGAGATGGTTTCCCGGCCCTGAAACCCAATCAGGAGCAAGGCGTCGGGGCCGAGAGGTGTGGTGAGCTTCATCGGCCGGTCTGTCTGTTCGAACATAAGATCTCCTCCGTACTCCGCGACTCCCTTAAGGTCGCGGCTCTGACCTGCTCCAATCCGAGCCGCGACCTGCTCCAATCCGAGCCGCGACCGTAAGGGAGCGGTGTCCTTAGTTATACACGAACACCCCGTCCTCGCCGATCGTGACGTGAATCGGCGCCAGCTTCTGCCGTTCCGCCAGTCGCCCCAGGATCTGCCGCGAAATCTCCGGCAGCAGCGTGTTGGTCAGAATGTTGTCTACGTTGCGCGCGCCGCTCTCCACCTCCGTGCAGCGTTTCGCCACCTCTTCGATCAGCGCCTCGTCGTGGGTCAATGCCACCCGGTGCGTCTCCTGAATGCGGCGCTGAATCTTCCCCAGCTTCAGCCGGACGATCATCTTCAGGGCTTCGTCGCGAACCGGGAAGTAGGGAATAATCACCAGGCGTCCCAGGAAGGCCGGCTTGAAGACTTTGTTCAATTCCGGCTTGAGCGCTTTTACCAGTCCCGCCGGGCTCGGCATCGTTTCCGGGTCCGCCGTGAGCTTCATGATGGTGTCGGTGCCCGCGTTGGACGTCAGGATAATGATGGTGTTCTTGAAATCGATCTCGCGGCCTTCGCCGTCTTCCATCTTGCCCTTGTCGAATACCTGGAAGAACAGCTCCAACACATCCGGATGCGCCTTCTCCACCTCGTCCAGCAGCACCACCGAATACGGCCGGCGCCGCACCGCCTCGGTCAGCACCCCGCCCTCGCCATAGCCCACGTATCCGGGGGGCGAGCCCTTCAGCGTGGACACCGTATGCGCCTCCTGGAACTCCGACATGTTGATGGTGATCATGTTGCGCTCGCCGCCGTACAACAGGTCCGCCAGCACCAGCGCGGTCTCCGTCTTGCCGACGCCGCTCGGCCCTACCAGCAGGAACACGCCCACTGGTTTGCCGGGATCTTCCAATCCGGCTTTCGACGTGCGGATGCGCTCGCTGAGCATGCCCAGCGCGTGATCCTGCCCGATCACCCGGCGGCCCAGGTGCGTTTCCAGCGTGAGCACACTCTGCATTTCGTCGCGCAACATCTTGCCGATGGGAATCCCCGTCCACGCCGCCACCACTTCGCCTACAATCTGCGAATCCACGCAGACCCGCATCAGCGGCGTCTCACCCTGAAGCTGTTCCAGTTCGGCATTCAACCCGGCCAGTTCCAGACGCAGGGCATCCGCATCCATGGCGGTCTCTGCCGCCGCTGTTCCCACCGGCGATGCCTCCGCCGCGGGCGCCGCTACCGCCGCCGCTGCCGCGGGCGCCGACGCCGCTTCCACCTTGCCGCGGACTTCGCGGATCTTGCCCACCAGATCGCGCTCCTTCTCCCAGCGTGCCTGTAATTCCGCCAGATGGCTTTCCATCGCCGCCTTGTGTTTGGCCAGTGCGGCCAGACCCTCGGCGTGGTCCGCTCCCAGGGCGGTTTCCCGCTCCAGAATGCGCGTCTGCACCGTGCAATCGTCAATCTGCCGGATCGTATCTTCGATCGCCGGCGGCGTCGCATTCTGTCCCAGGGCGAGCCGCGCGCATGCCGTATCCAGCACGCTCACCGCCTTATCGGGAAGCTGCCGGTCGGCCAGATAACGATGCGAGAACTTGACCGCCGCCACCAACCCCTCATCCAGAATGCGCACGCTATGATGTTTCTCCAGCACCGGGACCAGGCCGCGCAGCATCACCTGGCACTTGGCTTCCGTGGGCTCTTCCACCTTCACCACCTGGAAACGCCGCGCCAGCGCCGGATCCTTTTCGAAGTACTTCTTATACTCCGACCACGTGGTGGCGGCGATGGTGCGCAGTTCGCCGCGCGCCAGTGCCGGCTTCAAAATATTGGCCGCATCGTTCTGTCCCGCCGCGCCGCCCGCCCCGATCATGGTGTGGGCCTCGTCGATGAAGAGAATAATCGGCGTCGGAGACGACTTTACTTCTTCCACCAGCCCCTTGAGCCGGTTTTCGAATTCGCCCTTGACGCCCGCGCCGGCCTGCAACAGCGCCAGGTCCAGCGTTCGGACCGTCACGTTGCGCAGGCTGGGCGGCACGTCGCCCTGCACGATGCGCTGCGCGAAACCCTCCACAACGGCCGTCTTGCCCACGCCCGCCTCTCCCGTCAGGATCGGGTTGTTCTGCCGCCGCCGCGTCAGAATGTCCACCATTTGACGAATCTCGAAATCGCGGCCCAGCACCGTATCGAGCTTCCCCTTCTTCGCGTTTTCCGTCAGATTCACCGTGTATTGATCCAGGTTCTGCGTCTTCCCGCCGCCCGCCTTGGCGCCGCCCGCCGCGCCCGCGCCCGATGCCGGCGCCGCCGCGTCCGCCGTGTACTCGCGGGAATCCGCCAGGATCGCCGGCAGAATCTTGCGCAGCGCCTCCGGCTCGATCTTCCCGAACTCCTTGCTGACGCCCTGCACCAGCCGCGAGAGCTCATCATCGGCCACCAGCGCCAGGATCGCCGCGCCCGAACGCACCTGGCCCGCGCCGAATTCCAACGACCCCGTCGTCCAGGCTTCGCGCAGCATCCGGTACAGCGACGGGCTGAACGCCGGCGTCCGCGCATTCCCGGTCTTCAGCCGGTCGAGGCTGCGCGCCAGCTCGCCCGCCAGGCGCGTCTTATCCACCCCGAAGTGCTGCACGATCCCGGCGAAATCCGTCCCGCCGGCATCCAGCAACTTCGTCAGGAAGTGCTCGATCTCCACGTCATAATGGGTGCGCGCCACGCACAACCCGGCCGCGCCATCCAGCGTCCCGCGCATCGTGTCGTTCAGCTTGGCCACGATTGATTTCAAATTCGCCATATGTTTTCCTCTCTGAATCTATAACTCCAGTACTGTCTCGCCTGCGTCGTGCCTGAACTCGGCCGATTTGACCCAACTGGTCCAGCCCAGTTGCTGGCCGTCGCCGTCGCGCGGCTTCAACTCGCAGGCAGGAACCTCCTGCCTCCGAAGGATCAACTGCACTTCCACATCGCTCTCGCCGCCCGTGTAGAACCGCGTCAGTGCCCGCAACTGGCGATGCCCCTCGCGGCCGGGCAGGAAATCCATATACTGTTCCAGGTTCAGCGGACCCAGTTGGATGCGCACCCTGGATTGCTGGTCCCACGTCTCGTGGCCCACCACGGCCCCAAACCCCAACTGCTCCGAATAGCCGCCGCTCTCCCCCAGGCAACACTGCGATTCTAATTCCACCGGGTACCACGCCCCCACGAATTGCTCGATCTCCACCGGAATATCGAAGTAGTCCCACAACACCTGGCGCAACCCCGTGGCAGAGCGCGAGTGCATGCTCAGCAGGCCCCCATAGAAAAGCAGCGAATCGTCCGCCACATCCTGCCGGTTCTGCAAGCCCGGCGTATCCAGCCCCAACAGCGCCAGAACGTAGTGCGAAAAGCGGTCTCTCTCCCCGCGCTCGTACGGAATCTGAAATTGATATTTCTCCCACGCCTGGTAGAACAGCGACAGGATCCGGTGGTTGAACAGGTCGAAGAAATCCCGCAGCGTGGTGTCGCGCGCCCGGATCCGTTCATTGATCAGTTCGCAGTAGGAGCGCGGCAGCACCCCCAGCGGGCCGTGCATCCCCAGGAAGTTCACCCTCATCACCGGAGGATTGTCGCCGTGCCGCTCCAGCGACTGGATCTGGCTGGCCGGAAACGATACCCCGGGATTGGAAGCCAGGCGCACCACCTCCCTGGCCGGGTTGCTGAACCGCCCCACCACCTGGCGCTTCGGCGCCATCCGCGACATCAACCGGATTGCCTGGAAAAACTCGAACAGGTACGGCTCCCGGTCGAGCAGATCCGCGATCGGCCAGCGCGCTAAAGCAGTATTTTCTGTCCGGCCCGTGGTGGCCACTGTCTCAGAACCTCCTTCCGCTGCCGTGTGCGCACACGGAGCTGGCTGAAACTGTTCATCGAAACGTACAGGCCCAGAAAATACTCCAGCACGCTGGCGAACAGATACACCCCGCCGCCCACGAACTGTTCCTCGTCGAACTCCATCTCCACTTGCGTGCCGCGCGCGAACACCACGCCGTCTTCGGATATCACCCGCGCGAAGTGCCGCCGGCTTGCCAGCGCCACCAGGCCCTCGATCTGTTTCTCCGCGTAGGTGGACTCCGCGAAATTGTAGAGCCGCAGGATTTCCTGCAATGCCTCCCGCCCGTTTTCCACCAGCGAGAGATAGTTGAGCGAAAGTTGCGACACCAGCCGCCACATCGAATCCTTGCCGACCGGCGGACGCAGCGCATCCGTCGGTTTGATCAGCGCCACAATGCGCTTCACGGGCAGCGCGCCTTCCAGCTCGAAATCGCCCGCCTCATTGCCGAAAGGCAGCCGCCCCGGAAGGTCCCGGTTGGTGCACACGGTGCGCACCACCAGGGCGTCCACGTTCGGCCGCACCGGCCGCGAAGACAGGTCCGCCAGCGACAGAAACACTTCCGTGCCTTCGTCGTCCCGGAAACCGGATGCGCGCCGCGAGGCACGCCAGAACGCCTGCGTCGTCGTGCGATTCGACCCGTGCCGATAGGAATAGAACGGCTCGAACTTGATCACCTCGCCCGTCTGCGGGTTGGCGCTCTGCACCTCGGTGACCTCAAAAACCTCCGTCGCCCTCCGCCGGCTGACATCGGGCACCACCGGGTACTCGTAGCGCGCGTGATCCAGCAGGATGGGCTCCGCGGTTTGCGCGAAAAGGTTCACGATGGGCGCGCAGCCCAATCGAAAGGTCTTCGCGCTTACCCCCAGTTCCAGCATCTGGCGCCGCTCGCCTCGTTCAAACGGCGCAATCATGAACAGGATTTCAGCCTGCCCGCCGAATCCGCTCTCGCTCATCCGCTCCAGTCCCGTCAGGTCCAGAAAGAAAAATTTCTGCGGGAAGCAGAAGTATTCCTGCAGCAGCCGGTAGCCGACGAACGACCGGCGCGCGTAGGGCAGCATTCCCTCGTCCTCGCCGAATCCCACCGGCCGCAGCGCATCCCCGGTCAGAATCACCGGCTGTACCCGCGATTTGGGCGACGTGTCGCGGATGATGATGTGCGTGCACTTGTTGCACAGCAGCTCATACAGCGTGTGCACCAGGTTGCTCTCCCCGTTGAGATAGAAGCGCAGCGAGGAAAGCCCCAGCTTGGCGAACTTCAGCTCGCCGGGACATCGTAAACCGATGCGTATCGCCGCCACCGCTTCGGAAGACTTCACCGGAGGCTGCAGGCGGTCCGGCGTCTTCCACTCGGCCTCGGTCACTTCCACCGGCCAAAACGTCAGATCGTAGCAGGTGCGGAATTTGCACGGCACCCCGTTCACCGGCCGCGAATTCAACACGCTCCCGCGCTCCATTTTCAGCCCGCCCTCCGGCGGCGCTTGCGTGGCGTCCACGTGAAACTCCGCCACCGACATCGATGGAATCGGCCGCAGGTAGTGCGGGTGGAGAATATTGAGCAGCGCCTCGGTGATTTCCGGAAATTCGTCGTCGATCTTCAGGTGCACCCGCGCCGTCAGAAACGCAAATGCCTCCAGAATGCGCTCCACGTGCGGGTCCTCGCACTTATCCGGCTCCATCACCAGCCGCGAAGCCACTTTGGGATACTTGACGGCGAACTCCGCGCCCATCTGGCGCAGGAACGTCAGCTCTCGCTCGTAGTAGAGCAGCAGGTCATCCCGCACCCAAATCCCCCTTGACCTGATACTCGCCGCTGGAAAGCTGCAGCAGCGTGTCGAAAGAAATATGCTCGGGCGAGGGATCCATTTCCAGCATCCCCTCGATCTGGAACCGCATCACGTGTTGCGCGCCGGCCGTCGCATCCACCGCGACCACTCGAATCCCGCTCAGGCGCGGTTCGAAGGTTTTCAGCACCTGTTCGATCATCCGTGCCAGCCGGCCGCGGTCGCGCGCCGAATCCCAACTCAGCGAGGTCACATCGGGCAGCCCGAAGTTGTACAGGGATTTTTCCAGTTCTTCGAATTCGCTGCCCACCGCATCCGGCGTGCGCCGCGAATTCAACAGCCATTCCAGGTCGCGCCGCAGCGACACCTTCAACTGCCGCACCGATTGCGCACGCGTCGGGGCCGCCTCCGAACTGTTGGCGGGCTCGCGGTCAATCAGCCTGTCCAGCACCGACTGCGTAACCGTCTGTTCCGGCTCCCATCGCGCCATAACTTTTCCTCGTACCGCCTCCACCGTAGCGTAGCCTTTAAGGCGTGGCTCCCACTGGCTGCCCCCATTCTTTGGGGTGTTCTCTGCGCTTCCTCTGCGTTCTCAGCGTCTCTGCGTTGAGGGCCTATCTTCGCCTTCCCTACCTCGCCACATGCATCGCCTGCAGCGGATCCAATCGGCAAATCCAGGAGTAAAGTTTCCGGCGTTCTTCCGCGTTGTCCTCGGCCTTTGTCAGGCAGCGATACAGCAACCCGAGCGGCTGCGCCAGCAACTCCGGCGATTCCCAATCTTCCAGCTTGCGGCGCTCGATCTCGGCAGCCAGTTCCTGCAGAATCGGCTCCGCGATGCCGTCGTATCCCGTGCTGATACAGAGCTGCGCAACCTGGACTTTACGGTGGAAGCGGGCGCGGCCATTGCGCTCCTGCGCCAACTCGCGCACCAGCATTTCGATGCCCTCCTGCGGCCGTCCGGAGCGGGCTGCCTCCATGGCCAGCTCGAAGGTATCCGGCGCCGCCTCCGCGCCCGTCCCGTCAGCGCTCGCCTCGGCATCGGACTCGTACGGCGTCGGCGTGTACGCTTCGACGGCGACTGACGCGACAAACACAGACTCCTTCAGCCACGTCTGCGTCTCGGCATTCGCCGTCGGCGTGTCGTCCATCAGCGTCATTTCCGCAAGCCGCGGATAGTCCGCCAGGAATCCGCGGACTCCCGAGATCACCGCGCTGCCGATGGGTTCGTAGTAGCTGCCCAACTCGTAGCAGGCGCGGCCTACATAGCGCTGCAGGTCCAGCCAGCCGCGGCCGCACTCCAGCCCCATGCCCTTCTCGGCAGCCTCCAGCACCTCCGTCCAACTGCCTTCCATGGCGAGCCGCTTGAGGTCTTGCCGCAGATCGGAGGGCGGGGCAGCCAGCAATGTCTGGTCGATTTCGCTTCCCGCGGCCCGCAGTTCGCCCCAGCGCAGGCCGCGCAACAGCAGGTACGGCGCCGGATCGTACGCGTTCTCGCCGCGCAGGTACTTCGCCGCCGACACCACGCGCGCGATCGCGTCGTCCCGGTCCACCGGCTCCGCGGCGAGCGCACCGCCAGGTTTCCTGGCCCGCACAGGCGCGGCGGACGCGGCCTGCGCTGCCGGCGCTTCTTCCCATGCCCCTGCCGTTTCGGACTGCCCCGCTTCGCTGTCGCCTATATCGTCCGCCACCCGATCGTCCGGTTCCTTCTCCCGCTTCTTCTGTAGGAAAATACGGACCGCCTGCTGCACTTCCTCCAGCGTCTGGCGCAGCGTCCCAAAACCGGGAGCCAGATCCTGGAACTTCTCTTCGCAGAGACTATCCAGAACTTGCAGCGATTCCAGCGCGCCGTCGAAGTCCGCCGCCAACTGCACGTAGTACGCCTTCGGCGAACTCTCGAAGCTCTTGTCGAACGCTTCGGGCGTCAGTTTGCCTTCGGCGACCGCCGCTTCGCGCGCTTCCGCTCTTGGCGTGGATTCCCCCGCTTCTCCTTCGGTGGGGACCTTGCGGGACTCCTTGTAGGCGAACCAGCTATAGCCGCCCCGTGTGAGCGGCGCCTCTCTGACGGCGCGGTCCAGCCGGCCCCCCACCCACTCCAGCGGAGTCGCGCGCATCTCCGCATCGCCATCCTCGATCTCCGGATAGAGCGTGTCCCAGAAGCCTTCGATCAAGCCCTTGAGCAGGTCGAGCCCGTCGCGCAACCCGCCGGCGCCTTGGGTCTTGAGCAGCGCTTCCGTCAGCCACGCCGCCAGTTGCAGGTCCTTGCTCTTGGTGGCCAGCGTCTCGCCCACGGTCTTGACCACCGCCGGCCAGTCGGCGACCTTGCGTTCCCGCTTCCAGTCGCCTTGCGCGGCATCGTCGTCTTCCCGGCGAGCCTCCTTGATCTTGTCGTAGACCGGGGCGTACCGTAGATTCTGGCCGCTCGGGTTTTCTCCGGCTATGGGATTGAGCAGATCATTGCGTAGAGGCATGTTCTTCGGAGTCCGTTTGCCGCGCGTGGAATTCGAGCTGCCGCAACTCCAGGAGGGGGAACTCCTCGTCATCCACCAGGAACATCTTCTGCCCGGCCGGCGCACTGCCGCCGTCTTCGAGTTCCTGCCACTCCGTCATCCTGCCCAGCCGCACCCCATCGTCCGCGTTCCGGAAGGCAAGCGGCGTCAGCACCGGCAGCAGAATTTCGCCCAGTTCCCGTCCTTTGAACGCCGCTCCGGTGCGCACCAAAGCGGGCGACCACAGCAGATCCCGCAATCGTTTCGGCGCCTCCATTTCGATCGAGGCGATATGCTCCAGCGGCAGCCACATATACTGCCCGGCAGCGTAAACTTCCAATTTGGCGCCGATCCGCGGATCGGCGTCCTCGAAAGATTCAAACGGCTGCCCGTTGAGCGTCCCGGTGAGCGGGGCCGCCGTCGATTCCTCAGCCGCCTTCGGGTACTCTTTTTTCTGAAACAACTCCGTCCGGCTCCGCTCGGCGTGCAACGCGCCGGCGTACAATAACGCTCCCAACTGAGCGTCCTTGCCGCCTTGCGCCAGGACGTCTAAATGCTTCTCGGCCCGGTCGTAGGCCCCCGCAAAACACAGCAATTCGAACAAAAACGTGCGGCGCTGGACGTCGCCCGGGTTGTCCCGTAGCTCCGCGCCCAGCGCCTGCACGGCCTGGTCGAGCTTGCCGGCCTGAAACAGTTGTCCGGCAGTCATGAATGTTCCCCAGTGAAACCTGCGAACTAGGCGGAGCTCTGGGTCTTCAGGTTGTACTTCGTCGTGATCGCGCCTCCCAGTGTCCCGTCGGCTTTCTGCTCTTTGTAATCGACCTGCATCTCGGTAAAGTTGAACGAGCACTGCTCCATGGGCGAATCCGATCCGCTCGTCTGGTACGAGGAGATCAGGATATCGTTAAACGTGTATTTCAGGAATTCCTGCTGGGTCTTGCCGGCCTTCCGGCAGGTAAGGATCGCGTTCTTGATGTGGTCGCCCGTGGCGCAGGCAAGAATCAGCTTCGGGGTGGCCTTATTGGCGCCCATGACGAAATGGAAGTCCTGCATCGCCACTTTGCCCGATCCGCCGCCGCCGCCGGCTCCCATGGAGCCCGAGTTCGTCGCGCCCCAGGACCAGGAATGAAGCTGGATTTCGTTCTTGTGCGTCTTGTCCTGGGCCTCGCCCTCGATACCGTCAATCTTCAAGAAATAATCGACTGCTGACATTTTTCCTCCTAGTTGATGTTGGTTAAAGTTCGGCTAATCGTACTACCCAGTCCGGGCGGCGGTTGGTGGCCCGCTGCCCCCAACCGCGCCCCCCATTCTTGCCTTATCCCTTCGATGCCGGTAACTCCGCCACCAGGCGCAGCGAAACCGACAACTCGTCGAGTTGGAAGTGCGGACGCAGGAAGCTCACGGCACGGTACACTCCCGGCTTGCCCGGAACTTCCGATACCTCGATGCGCGCGTCGCGTAGCGGGTGTGACGCCTTGACGGAGGGCGCGGCCGCATCGTCGGGCGTGACGTAGTTCACGATCCACTGGTTCAGGAAGCGTTCGCAATCGGTCCGCGACATGAAGCTGCCCAGCTTATCGCGCATCATGGATTTCAAATAGTGCGCAAATCGCGAGATCGCCAGAATGTACGGCAACTGCGTGGAGAGGCGCGCATTCGCATTGGCCGCCTCGCTGTCGTACACCTTGGAC
The DNA here is from genome assembly GCA_017883355.1 of Candidatus Solibacter sp. Taxonomy (GTDB): domain Bacteria; phylum Acidobacteriota; class Terriglobia; order Bryobacterales; family Bryobacteraceae; genus Solibacter. Next base: position 3,496 of record JADGNS010000013.1, on the reverse strand, counting down.
TTCTGGCCCGACTGCACGCTGAAGAAGGCCGCGTAATCCGTCCCCTTGCAGTGCACCAGCGGAATGAAGCCGAGGTCGGCGAGTTCCTTCTCGCGCCGGTCCGTGATGGGCGCCTCGGTGGGGCATTTCAACGCCACGTCCCCGGAATCGGTGGTGAAGGTGTGGGTAGGCAAACCTTCCACCAGGCCCCCGCCTTCCACGCCGCGGATGGCCGCACACCACCCGTACTGGGCGAATGCCTGGGTCAGTCTCGCTCCCAGGGCATACGCGGCGTTGCCCCACAAATACTTGTCGTGGTCGGTGCCGTCCACGCCCTCTTCGTAATTGAAGCCATCGATCTGCGTGCCGTTCTTGCCATACGGCAGGCGCATCAGCACGTGAGGCAGGCAGAGGCCCACGTAGCGCGAGTCCTCGCTTTGCCGGAAGCTCTTCCACTTGGCGTACTCGCTCGAATCGAAAATCTTCGCCATGTCGCGCGGAGCGTCGATCGCCGTGAAGCTGTCCATGTTCAGCATCTCCGGCCCCGCCGCCGTCAGGAACGGAGCGTGCGCCGCCGATGCCACCTGCGCCACCTTCTCCAGCAACTCGACATCCTCGGGTCCGCGGCCGAATTCGTAGTCGCCCACCAGCGCGCCGAAGGGGGCGCCGCCGAAGATGCCGTACTCCTCCTCGTACACCTTCTTGAACATCGCGCTCTGATCGAACTCGGGCGCGCGCTGCAAGTCGCGGAGTAGTTCCTTCTTCGTAACGTTGAGTACCTTGATCTTCAGCTTGTCGCTGGTCTCGCTCTGATCCATCAGGTACTTCAACCCGCGCCACGTGCCTTCCAACTTCTGGAATTCCTTGGCGTGCAGCACCTCATTCAGTTGCAGCGATACCAGGTGATCGATCTGCGCGATCCGCGCGGCGATCATCATCTCGGCGTCCTTGGACACCGTCATCGCGCCTTCCAGTACCTGGTTGACGAACTCCTTCACCAGGTCCTTTCCCCGCTCCTTGGCCGCGGGGTCGCGCGCCAGCCTTCCTTCCTCGACAATCTGGTCCAGCAGGCTGTGCTCTACCGTTTGCTCTACTGGTTGTGCCGAGGTTGCTTTTTGGACGTCACTCATTAGATCCCTCCTTGGTCCCCAACTCGCTCTTCAGGCGCGCCAGCTTATCTTTATCGGTTACCGCATCGCGCAGCATCTCTTCCAGTTTGTCGTTACCCTGCATGCTGCCCCGCAAATCCGACAACCGGTCCCGCAGCTCCAGCAGCTCTCTCAGCGGCTTCACCCCGCGGGCGACGTTTTCGGGAGCAAAATCGTCGAGACTCTTAAACGAGAGATCGACTTTCAGTTTGGGCGCGTCCGGGTTTTCGCTCAGCTTGTTCTCCACCGAAAACGCCAGATGGGGTTTCATGCTTTCCAGAACCGCGTCGAAATTATCCGGATTCACCTCCACGAACTTTCGATCCTTCACCCGGGCCAGCGGCTCTGTCGGTTGGCCCGTGAAATCCCCCATCACTCCCATCACAAAGGGCAGTTCCTTCATTTCGATAGCCCCGCCCACCTCGACGTCGTAGGTGATCTGTACGCGCGGAGAGCGGACGCGATCGAGTTTATGCTGTGTGCTCTGTTTCGCCATATGTCGTTCCCCCAAGAGCCTCGGCGGCGTTTTTCTACTATCCGGCGCACAAGGCAGATACACTTTACCAGATAAAATCAAAGCAATCCAGAGTCAATCCCATCCCCCCTCGAAAACGGTACTGGACTGGTCACGGCTCACGCCCCGTGTCCTCGCTGCCCGCGGGCACGGCGCTACACTCGGAGGAATGTCCACTCTCTACGATGAGGTTCTGTATCCGAACGCACCATTCTCCCAAACTCACCCCGACCGCCTCGCCACCCTCGCCACTCTCTTCGGTATGGACCCCGCCCCCATCCATGGCTGCCGCGTCCTCGAACTGGGCTGCGGAGACGGGCAGAATCTGATCCCCATGGCGTTCGAGAACCCCACCGCCCAGTTCCTGGGCCTCGATATCGCCGGCGTGGCAATTCGCGCCGGCAACCAGGAAATCGCCACCCTCGGCCTCACCAATCTCCGCCTCGAACACGCGGATATCCTGGACGCTGGTCCCGAACTCGGGACCTTCGATTACGTGATCGCCCACGGGTTCTATTCCTGGGTGCCCGAACCCGTGCGCGACAAGCTGTTGGCCTTGGCCAAGGCGGTGCTCGCCCCGCACGGCGTCGTCTTCGTCAGCTACAACGCGCTGCCCGGGGGCCGCATCCGCCAGATGTTTCGCGACATGATGCTGTTTCATTTGGGGCCTGTCACCGGGTTCGAAGCCGGCATCCAGGGCGCTCGCCAGGTAGTAGGGTGGTTCCAGGCCAGCCAGCACTCCGAAGGCGAGTCGTCCATCATCCAAGCCCAGGTGGACTCCATCATGGAGCGCCAGCCCGAGTGTCTCTACCACGACGAGTTGGGTTCGGTCTATCATCCGGTCTACTTCCAGGAGTTTGCCGCCCACGCCGCCCGCTTCGGACTGCAGTTCCTGTCCGAGGCGAACTATTTCGAAATGCAGCCGCGAAGTCTTCCCGCCGCCGTCGTGGCGGAGATCGATCGCGTGGCGGGAAGCGACCGCATCGTCCGCGACCAGTATCTCGATTTCATGAAGTGCCGGATGTTTCGTCAGTCGCTGCTCTGCCACCACTCAATCGTCCTGCCGGAGGCGCCGCTCGCCGCCCGCTTACCTTCACTGTTTGTCTGCTCCGCCGCCAAACCGGTTTCGGCCAAGCCGGATCTCAGCTCGGGCGTCGCCGAGGAGTTCCGCGGTGAGCGGGGAGCCGGTGTCACTACCGCCCACCCGCTCACCAAGGCCGCCATGCTGCTGCTGGCCGAGGCTTGGCCGCAAACCCTGAGCACGGGCGACCTGCTCGCCGCCGCCTCCCGCCTGGCCGGTCAGCCGCCCGACCCCCAGGGTCTCGCCCACATCCTCCTGTCCGCCTACACCGCCGGCGTAATCGAACTGCACGCCCAGCCTGCGCATTGCGTGGCCCGCGTCAGCCAGTTCCCCACCGCCAGCGAATTGGCGCGCTCCCAGGCACGTCGCGGAAGACTCATCACCACCCCGCGGCATGCCACCGTCGAGGTCGCCGACGAGAAGGTGCGCGCCCTCCTCGCCCTGCTCGACGGCACCCACGATGTCGCCGCCCTGGCCCACGAACTCCAACCGGTATTTCAACTACCCGAGGATGAACTCGTGAAAGGGATCCAGCTAAACTTGACGCTCCTAGCCGGTATGGGTCTCCTGGTGGGATAAGGCTCTGCCTTGTCCATCCGAGCGAAGCTCGAACTCTTCTTCCCGCTAACTCTCCGGCAACGCCTTTTCCGCAATCCACAACAGCCCATTCGAAACCAAAGGCTCCAGCACCCTCAGGAACTCCCCGGCCGTCGTCTCCCCCGAGATCATTCCGTCACGCTTGCCATTCTCCAGAGTTCGCGCCAACTGGTCTGC
>JADGNS010000395.1 GCA_017883355.1 Candidatus Solibacter sp. | reverse complement strand
CGGAGGTGAATGCCGGTGCGGGCAAAGTGTATGCCGCGATTCAGGCGGTGGCGCCGGACGAGATCCTGTTCTTCCGGACGCTGACGTGGTTGCGGCGGTTCGGCAGGCGCGGGCCGGAGAGCATACTCAACGCTTCCGGGCGCAAGCCGATTCTGGAGACGGCGACGGCGCGCTGGTTTGTTCGGCTGGCGGAGGATCCGGGCCGCGAGGTGGTGATTGGCGTGGCGGCGGGAGGGCGGGGAATTCGAAAGGTGTCGCCGGAGGAGTTCAAGGAGTTTCGCGAAGCTCCGCTGGCCAAGATCGCGATGAATTTCCGCGTAGTCGAGGAGGATGCGGGGCGGTGCATGGTGATCACCGAGACGCGCGTTTATGCGGGGGGCGCGCCGGTGGTGCGGAGGTTCGCGGCGTATTGGCGCGTGATTTATCCGGGCAGCGCACTGATGAGGCACACGTGGCTGCGGGCGATCAAGCTGCGGGCGGAAGGGGCGAGGTAGGCTCGTGCGGAGGACCTAACGCGACTTTAAGCCACTTTCTGGCGACGTCATTCTCGAACGCGACCAGTCTATACTGGTTTCGTCCGATGAAGAAGACGAGTTCGCGGAAACCGCCTTCAGGCGCACCCGAGGGCACAGCGTGGTTTGGTGGGCCTGTCGATCGATGGAAAGTCGCGTTGCGCGTTTACGGCGAGGAACTCGATCCCGATCGCATCTCCGCACTGCTGGGTTGCGGAGCGTCGTCAGCAGAGCGGAAGGGCAATCCGTTCCCGAACAAGGGCCGATGGTTATTGGAGATCGATTCCAGGGACTGCGACGGGAATGACGATGTTGACGACGGCATAAGAATGCTGCTGGCACGGCTGCCTTCCGATAGCGGTCTGTGGTCTTCTCTGACCAGTACGTATGCGGTCGACGTTTTCTGTGGCCTTTTTCTGGCATCGTCCAACCGAGGGTTCGGGATCTCGTCAGAGGTATCCAGACTGTTGTCGGATCGGAACCTCGCAATCGGGTTTGACGTGTACTGCGACCCTCCCAATCCAGTAGCCGGCTGAGAGGAATCCGGGAGCGTGTTCTCACGGCTGGCGCCGTGGGCTACTCTCTTGCGCCCTGGGGGCTCAAGTCTAATTCGATGGCGGTGACACTGCCGGCGGGGAAGCGCCACGTGGGGGTCAGCGGGGATTCGCGCGGGGCGAAGACGTTGGGCTGATCCTGATTGACGTACTGGCGGAGATCTTCAGGTGCGATTTCGAAAACGCGGCCGGATTGCACCGGCTGGCCCGCGACGGCGAAGGTGGCTTCGACCGCCTTGCGATATTCGAGATTGGCGACGTGGAGGAAAAGCTTGCCGGCGGTGCGGCTGGCGGCGATGTCGAGTCCGGGGGGCGCGGATTTCACGGCGATGTGCTGGGTGCCAGAGTGGCGGCGGAAGAGGCGGGCGATGGAGGCGACGGGCATCAGGTAACTGGTGCCGCGCGGGGTGGGGAGGGTAACGGCGTTGACGGTCCAGCGATTGCCCTGGAAATCGGCGGCGGTAGAGATCTTCACGCGGGCGCCGTGGCGCTGGTAGATATTGAACGTGCGGGCGTGGTAGGCGGCGGAGAGCCACTCGGAGAGGATCGGGTTGGCGTTGTGCGGGGTGAGGCTGAGGTGGCCCTCGGTGATGGCGATGCCGATGCGCTTATCGAATGACGCGATGGATTGCTCGAGTTCGGTGACGCGGGTTTCGATGTTGGCGGAGAGTTCGAGGAGTTCCTGCCAGGCGCGCTCGGGGTCGCGCTGGTAGCGCATGCCCTTGAGGATGGTGTCGGGGCGTTTCGGGCTCTGGCCCATCATGTGGATGGCGACGTAGTCGAGGTGTTCGCCGGCGCGCGCCAGGAGGTCGGGCGCCCAGAGTTTGCCGTCGCGGCCGCGATCGCCCCAACCGATCAGGCGGATGGAGGGGTCGCGCTGCTTCATGGCTTTGGCGAACTCGATGGTGTGGGCGATGGCGTCATCCTTATTGAAGGTGGCGGCGCCGTAAGAGGTCTCGTTGCCGAGTTGCCAGAGTTGTATGCGGAACGGGGCGGGGGAGCCGTGGCGTTTGCGGTCGGGGTGATCGGGGTCGTTGGCGTAGGAGACCCAGTCGGCGGCCTCGCGGGCGTCGCCGGTGCGATTGCCTTCGGGGGTGTTGCGGTAGCGCTGCTCGCCGTCGGAAAGGAAGTTGACGCAGTAGAGGGGCTCCGCGCCGGCGCGGCGGCACAGGTCGACGAACTCGCGGGTGCCGACGCGGTTGGTTTCCTTGCCTCCCCAGACGTAGTTGCGCATGGCGGGGCGGTTGGCGGCGGGGCCGACGCCTTCGCGCCAGTGGTAGAAGCGGCTGAAGAGGCCACCGAAGCGGATGACGTTGGGCGAGAGGTCGCGGACGATGTCGACGAAATCCTTACGCCAATCGTCTGCGTCGTAGTCCCAGGCGGCTTCGACGGAGGAATCGGTGATGCCGAGGGGCTCCATGAACTGCATGTAGAGATGGGGGGAGAGGTCGAATTGGGGGGCGGGGTCGAGCGCGATGGCGTTGGGCTCGGCGGCGGAGAGAGGGGCGGCGGCGGCCAGGGCGAGGAAGTCTCGGCGAGCGATCACAGGGTCAGTGTGGCATATTTCGCCGGCCGCACTTTGGCAGGATGGGGGTGAGTCACGGGCGGGGAGGAAGGTGTCCGAGCTTCGCTCGGATGCACACGGCGGAGCCTTATGCCATGCCACGGTATCTTGCGCAGATCTATCGTACGGCGCGACTTCTAAGTCGCTGGCGCTTGGGATACCGCGCGAAGAAGCACGTTCCCTCGGACTCCGTGGAGCGGAAGGTAACCGCACCTTTCAGGTAACGCTCGCTGAGCAGCCGTATGCCGTAGGTCCCCAGTCCCCGTCCGGCGCCCTTAGTCGAAAACGATCGCTGGAAGATCTGCAGGCGGACCGACTCCGCGATCACACCCGGATTGTGCACCCAGAACTCCACATCGTCACCGCAATCGCGGCTCCCCACCGCGATGGTTTCGCCCGGATGGGACGCCTCCAGAGCGTTCAGGAGCATGTTTCGGAGCACCCGCCGCAGGATGGATGGGTCGGTCTCGATCGTAATATCGCGGCTGTCTGCCGCAACCCGCACCGACCTGTCTCGGGCGAGCTCACTACCGCGGGATACTTCCATGGCGTCACGAATTACCGAGGTGGTAGTCAGGGAGACCAGAGAAACCGCCAATTCGTCCCTTTCGGCGGAGAGCAGTTGTTGTTGGCTCTGAATCTCTTCGACCATCTGGGTCGCGCAGGCTCGAATCTGCCCCGCGAAATTCGACGCGTCCCCTTCCGCAATATATTGGAGCGCACTGGCGAGAAGTTCCACCCCTGTGGCGCTGCTCAAGACGTCGTGGAAGAAGATTCGCTCCAACTCCTCTTTTCGTTTCTCATGACTGATGTCCCGCACATAGCAGGCGGCAAATCTCTCGCCGCCGGCCACAATGGGAGAAACGCTAACCTGGACGTCGAGGCTATCCGTCTTGCCGCTGACTTTCCGGATCAGGCGGGCCTCTTTAATGGCTGGAAGCCCTTTCAGCCCGTCCGTCACCGCCAGGAATGCGCCGCAGGTTTGACAGGCTTCGCTGGAGCCGCACCCCTCACCCTCCAACGCGTGATCGCACTGAACCGCGTCGCCGAACTTCTTGCCGAATAGAGTACTCTCCTCGACGGGGCCGGCGAGAGAGGCCAGCGCACGATTGAAGAACACGATCCGCCGCTGCTGGTTGAGTACGATCGCCACGTACGGGCAAGAGTCCAGGACCTCGCGGAAGTGTGCGAAAGAGGCGAATTTTTGGGCGTGCCCGTGCCCTTGCTGGCGAAAAGGATCCTGCATGGTCAGCCCGAAGCCTTGGGCCATGCTAGATCAAAGGGACGCAGCACAGCAATCGCTCTTGTCAGAATTAACATGTTGGTCTACTTATTCGGACCTTCATCCGACCACTCCGAAGGCGACAGGTCATCCGGTCGTCGAATTAAGAGTACAACTCCGCGACAAAGACCATCACGGGGTGTTTCACGTAGTCTGGTGAGGGAGATCTCTCCCGCGTTTCATTCGGAAGGAGATTTTACTTTGGTTACGGGGGCGCTTGAGTTCGCAATTGACACTGCCGGTTGCGCGGCGCGACTACGCACGGCGGCGGGTGGAGCGGCGGCGTGGCGTGGGCGGCGCGCCGGGCGGGGCGGAGGCCAGCCGTAGCGCGCCGCGCAGGAGATCGCGCAGGGCGTCGGGGTGGACCCGCGGCAGGCGCACCAGGATCCACGGGTAGTTGCGGTAGTGATCGGTGAGGTAATAGGTGTCCGGACCGGCGGCGAGCAGTTCTTCGCGCTGGTCGAAATCCATGCCCACCACCAGCGTTTCGCCATCCTCCCAGAGTCGCGCGACGAGCTTGCCGCGGACCTTGAAGGCAGGCGTGCCGTACGACGTGCTTTCTTCCACGTGATCCAACGCGAGCGCGATTTTGCGAACGTCATCGAACGTCATAGCGAACCTGACGGCCGGGGACGACTTGCCGACCACCACGATGGAGAAGGTATCCGGCACCATGGCACAAGGGTGTCGAGATCGAAGACCGATGGCGCATGACGTTTCTCCGATAGGGATGCGTACAGTATATACAACGAAGGGCACGCCGTGGATTGCGACCGCGCCGGCAGTTCGGTAGCCGTCAGGTGAGCAGCCGTGTCCCCGGTTGACGGGCCGCGCGTGCGGGGGGTGTTTTCCTTGACCTCGGGCAGAACGTCGCTTCGAGCACCTATTTTCGGTGCGTTTACTCCCAAAATACCGGCTGCGGGACCGGATTAGGTTAAGTTAGGCACTGAAGAAACGGGCCGCACTCATCTGTTTACAGGCATCACGCCGATTCGAAGCCATACTGTTGGGCAGTGAAGGAGATGTGGATGCCAACTTACAGGACGTTACATGACTAACTTACATATAACCAGAAGCATTCGCGCTGGCGCTTTATTCCTAGTGATAGCCTCTAGTACGTTGAGTTACTCGGACGCGGGCGCCGATCAGGCGCAGTGGACGGCCGCCGGCCAGGATCTCAGCAACTCGAGAAGCCAGCCGGCGGAGCACAAGATAGGTCCAGCGAATGCCTCGACGCTCGGTCTCAAGTGGGCGTTTGCAACGGGCGGCGACGTATCCGCTACCCCCACTGTGTCCGCCGATGCCGTTTACTTTCCGGATTGGGTAGGGAACCTGTTCGCGGTGCGAAAGGACGATGGCAGCTTGATCTGGTCGCACAGGATTTCCGATTACGATGGGTTCCCCGGCGCGGTCTCGCGCGTCAGTCCGGCACTACACAACAACGATTTGATCATCGGCGATCTTGAGAGCCCGAATCAGCCGCACAGGGGGGCGAACGTGATGGCGGTGGATCGCGGCACAGGCGTGCTTCGGTGGATCACCCAGGTTGACGAACATGTGGCGGCAATCATCACGGGCTCGCCGGTAG
>JADGNS010000394.1 GCA_017883355.1 Candidatus Solibacter sp. | reverse complement strand
GCCAGAGCTTCACCGCCATCAAGGGCGCGCCCGGCGGCGACGATTACCACGCCATCTGGATCAATCCGCTGAACCCCGACATCATCCTGCTGGCCGCCGATCAGGGCGCCACCATCAGCGTCAACCGCGGCAGAACCTGGAGCAGTTGGTACAACCAGCCCACCGCGCAGTTCTATCACGTCATCACCGATAACCAGACGCCTTACTGGGTCTACGGCGGGCAGCAGGAGAGTGGCTCCGCCGCCGTTGCCAGCCGCGGCAACGATGGCCAGATCACATTCCGCGAGTGGCACCCCGTCGGTGCCGAGGAATACGACTACATTGCGCCGGACCCGCTCCATCCCAACATCGTCTACGGCAGCCACGGCACGAAGTTCAATCGCGCCACCGGCGAGGTGGAGTCCGTCGCCCCGCGCGGCAGCTATCGCTACCTCCGTACCGCGCCGCTCCTGTTCAGCTACGTCGATCCACACGTGCTCTACCTCGGCGCGCAGGTGGTGCTCAAGACCGCCGATGGCGGCGGGAATTGGGAAGCCATCAGCCCCGATCTTACGCGCGAGACCTACGAACTCCCGGCCAGCGTGGCTGGGTACGGCGACGCGGCCAAACAGCAGGCCACCCGCCGCGGCGTGGTCTACGCCATCGGCCCCTCGCGCCGCAACGTCAACGTGCTGTGGGCGGGCACCGACGATGGCTTGATCCACCTCACGCGCGACGGCGGCAAGACCTGGAAGAACGTCACCCCGCCCGCCATGACCCCCTGGAGCAAGGTGGCGCAACTCGACGCCTCGCACTTCGATGACGACACGGTTTATGCCGCCGTCAATCGCCTGCGCCTCGACGACCTCAAGCCGCACATCTATCGCACGCATGATGGCGGCGCCTCCTGGCAGGAGACCGTCCGCGGACTGCCCGATGGCCCCGTCAATGCGGTCCGCGAAGATCCGGTACGCAAGGGCCTGCTCTTCGCCGCCACCGAGCTGGCGGTTTTTGTCAGCTTCAACGACGGCGGCGATTGGCAGCCGCTGCGCCTGAACATGCCGGCGACTTCGGTCCGCGATCTGGTGATACACGAGCAGGACCTCGTGGTGGGCACGCACGGCCGCGGCTTCTGGATCCTCGACGATATCGCCCCGCTCCGCCAGTTGACCGCCGAGGCTGCCGCCGCGCCAGCCTACCTGTTCGCGCCCAGCCCGGCCTACCGCTACCCGCGCAATACCAACTCCGACACCCCGCTGCCCCCCGAAGAGCCCGGCGGGCAGAACCCGCCCGATGGCGCCATCCTCTATTACAACCTCAAGTCCGCCGCCGCCGGACCGGTGGTGATCGACATCCTCGACACCACCGGCAAAGTGTTAGCGCGCTTCGAGAGCACCGACCAGCAGCCGGCGCCTGACCCGTTGCTTAACGTCCCGGCCTACTGGATCCGCCCCTTCGCGCGTCCCGGGACTGCCGCCGGCATGCACCGTTTCGTCTGGGATCTCCACGCCGCACCCGCCGCCGGCGCACGCCGTCGCGGCGGCGAGTACCCCATCTCGGCGATCTACCAGGACACCCCCGGTGCGCAAGGCGAGTGGATGCCCCCCGGCGCTTACACGGTGAGACTAACCGTCGATGGCCTCTCCTACACGCAGCAGTTGACGGTGAAACCCGATCCGAGAAAATAGTCGTCTGCGCCCCCCGTAGCGCAGCCTTCCAGGCGGGGCGCCTTGTGTCGCCCCCATTCGTGGGTGCCTGCTTCCAACGCGCCGCGCTGCCAAGGGCTTACTTCGCCTTGATGGCGAAATCCCAGATCTGGATGTTCAGCTTGCTTTCGGTGTACTCCACCACCGCATACTCGCCGGGCTCCAGCTTTTCCTTCGGCCAGATCTTGTAAAGGCCGCCATCCAGCTCCTTCTTCAGGATCTCCACCATGGTCGGCTCCTCGACAATTTCGTTCACCACCGGCAACGTGGTCAGGTTCTCCACAATGCGCACCGCGCCCTTGGTGGTCAGTTTGGCGATGCCGAAGCGTTCCGGCTCCGAAAGCTGAAGGTAGAACTCCTGCTCCGGGTCGGTGAACACGTTCAGCGAATGCGCCCCACCAATCTCCAGCGTGGCCTTGCCGGTGATCATCGGAATCGGTGAGAGTCTCTTCAAAATCGCCCGGCCCTTGGCGGTATGGACTGTGGATTCGGCCAGTTTCATCACCTGTACTTCGTTGCCCAGCAGCCAGTAGGCGCCGGGGTCCTGCGGGATGCGCCGCTTCTCCTTCTCCAGATCGCGCTCCGCCTTTTCCTCCTGAGCCATGACTTTGGAGTCTTCCTCAAGTTTGGCCTTGCGCTCGGCGGCCTCGCTTTCGGTACGTTTCAGGTCCACCAGATCCAGCGGGACGTCCTCCCACCCGCTGCGTTCTACGCTGTAAAAATGGACCCGGTCCGGCTGCACTTGGTATTCGCGCACAATATGATAGCTGCCATCCTTCATGTACAACTTTAGGTTTGCCGCCCAGGCCGAGCAGGCCAGAATCGCGAGAGCCAGCAGGAACTTCCGCATATGTCTGTAGACTACTCTACCGCTCCGCCGGTTTCCCCGCTAAGAATCGGCGAACTTGCGCGTCCTCTCTTTCGTATAGGGGACAAGACGGGCATAATAGTTGCTTGAGGTCCCAATCACTTTATGACGCAATTTAAGTCGGTTCTCTCGGTCATTCTTTGCCTGGTAATGGCGCTGCCGGTATTTGCCCAGACACCGGAAATCACTGGTAATTCCAACGGGGGCTTCTTCTACCGCCTCACGAAAAACTACCAGCCGACCACGGTGGCGCGCATCAGCTTCGAGGATTCGCAGCGGATCGAGCGCTTGATTCGCGCCGGCCACCTCTATCTGTCCCTGCGCGATGCCATTGCGCTGGCGCTGGAGAACAACCTGGATATCGAGGTGGCGCGCCTCACTCCCAAGCTCCAGCAAGCCAATCTACAGCGTGCCAGCGCCGGACAGTTGCTGCGCAACGTGAGCAACAGCATCTCCACCGGACCCTCGTCGGCCTCTCTCGGCGCGCTGGGGGCGGTCAACTCGCTGGGCCCTTCCAGCGGCAGTTCCAGCAGCGGTACGGGCGGTGTGCTCAGCGGCCTCAGCATCCAGTTGCAGGGTTCCGCCATCCCGAACCTGGACCCCACGGTCTTCGTCAACGCGCAGTTCCAGCACCAGACGTCGCCGCAGACCAACTCTTTCGTCACCGGGACCAACTTCCTGGTCACGTCGCAAAAGAGCACGAATTTCGGCATCCAGCAGGGATTCCTCACCGGCACCAGCGTCTCGCTCGGTATGGGCAACACGCTGGGGTACAAGCAGAATTCGCCCAACAACGATTTCAACCCGGTGGACTCGGGCTCGCTGAGTTTTTCGATCACCCAGAACCTGCTCAATGGCTTCGGCATCAAGGTCAACAACCGTACCATCCGTATTGCCAAGAACCAGTTGCACATCTCCGACCTGACCTTTAAGCAGCAGGTGATCTCCACCGTGAATAACATCGTCAGCCTGTATTGGGACCTGGTGATTTTCAACGACAGCCTCAAGGTGAAGCAGCAAACGCTGGACCTCAACACGCAGCTCTATACCGACAACAAGCGCCGCGCCGAACTGGGCGCCCTGGCCGAGATTGACATTATCCAGGCTGAAGCCGAAATGAAGAACAGCCAGCAGGATGTACTGACCGCGGAGACCCAGGTGTTGCAACAGGAAATGATCCTCAAGGGCGTGCTCACCCGTACCGGTCTCAGCAACCCGGCGGTGGCCGGCGCGCGCATCACCCCCACGGACCACTTCGAAGTGCCCCTGCAGGATGCGATCCAGCCGACCCAGGACATGGTCGCCGAGGCCTTCCAGAAGCGCACCGAAATCGAACAGAACCAGATCGCGCTGGAGGATACACGCATCAGCATGCTGGGCACCAAGAACAACCTGCTGCCCTCGCTCAGCGTCTTCGCCAATCTCTCCAACACCGGTCTCATCGGCAGCGTGAACGACTTGCCGGTCCCCATCACGTCGGGCGGCCAGGTCATTGGTTTCCGGCAGCGCACAGCCGCTGATGTAAACGGCTTTTTTCTAGGAGGTTACGGATCATTCCTAAGCCAATTGTTTACCCGTAAGTTCCCCAACTATAGCGCCGGTTTCCAGCTCAACGTCCCCATCCGCAACCGCGCCAACCAAGCCGATTTGATCACCGACGAGCTGAACTACCGCCAGCAGCAGATTCAGGACAAGCAGTTGCAGAACAGCATCAAGCTGAACGTGCTGAACGCGCAAATCGCGCTCAAGCAGTCGCGCGCGGCCTACGAAACCGCGGTGCAGGCGCGCAAGCTCCAGGAGCAGGTGTTGGCCGGCGAACGGCGCAAGTACGAGTTGGGCACATCGAGCATCCTCAATGTGATCCAGGTGCAGCGCGACACCACCGCACGCGGGCTCACCGAACTGGATTTGAAGAGCCAGTACATCAAGTCGCGTAACGCGCTCGACAATGTCCTGGGCCGCACGCTCGAGGTGCAGAACGTGGATATCGGCGAGGCCAAGAGCGGCGTCGTGACGCGCGAACCGGAGATGATCCCGGCGGTGGTACCGGCCGCGGGGCAGGCGGCGGGGCGAAACAGATAAGGTGGGGCAGGACCGCTCCCTTATAGTTACTCCGTGAGGAGAAATTTATATAAGGGTTATCCACAGCCGTCGAAACCGGCGGCTTGTGGAAAAGGCGTTCGCTCAATTGCCAATCGGCGACGGTCGGTGGCAAAGTAGTGGAGCGAGCAGGCATCCCGCGGATACGAATACCGCTCCCTGACACCGCGACGCTATTAACGTAGCGTCGAGAGGTCTACCGTCAGAGCTTCGACCGCGGGATGCGCTTTGGTTCCAAAACGAATCCTCAGATGTCGTCTGGTCACCAGACTCTACTATAAGGCCTTCGCGGAAACAAAGTCCTGCCTGCACGCACGACGACGTACCACCGAAAGGAAGCTTAACAAACATGTCGACACTCAACTCCGCAGAACAGCAAAAGCCATCTTACGCAGCACACATCGGCCTGGACTGGGCCGATCAAAAACACTTCTGGACCATGCGGACCGCCGACGGCAAACTCTCCCGGGGTGAACTGAAGCATACACCGGAAGCCATAGAAGTCTGGGCCGTCGAGCTGGCCCGGACGTTCGGCGGCCGGCCGATCGCCCTGGCGCTGGAACAGGTGCGCGGTGCGCTGGTTGCCGTATTGTCCAAGTATGCCCATTTGCACCTGTTCCCCCTGCACCCCACCAAGTTGGCCCATTACCGCCTGAGCGTCTGCCCTTCCGGGGCCAAGGGAGATCCCAGCGACGCCGATCTCATCCTGGACTATCTGGTCAAGCATCCCGAGCGGCTCCGCTGTCTGGAGCCGGATACGGTGGAGACCCGCAGCCTGCAGTTCCTCGTCGAGGAGCGCCGCAAACTGGTCAATCAGCATACCTGCCAAGTACAGATCCTCATCTATTGGCTCAAGCAGATCTTCCCG
>JADGNS010000393.1 GCA_017883355.1 Candidatus Solibacter sp. | reverse complement strand
CGCAGGTAGCGGGCGGTGAGCGAGTGGTTGCCCGCGGCCATCAGCATGGGCAGCGTACCTTCAAAAACGATGTACCCGCCGTGCTCTCCGGCGCCCGGACCCAGGTCCACGATATGGTCTGCGGCGCGCATCACATCGGGATCGTGCTCCACCACCACAATGGTGTTGCCCAGTCCGCGCAGTTCCTCCAGAATGCGGATGAGGCGTCCCGTGTCGCGGCTGTGCAGCCCGATGGAGGGCTCGTCCAGCACGTAGCAGGCGCCCACCAGTCGCGAGCCCAGCGAGGTGGCGAGTTGGATGCGCTGCGCTTCGCCGCCCGATAGCGTGTTCGCCAGGCGATCCAGCGTGAGATATTCCAGCCCGACATCGTTGAGGAACTTCAGGCGCTGGCGGATCTCCACCAGGATCTTCTCGGCGATGGCGGTCTCTTCCGGGCTCAGTTCCAGGGAAAGGAAAAACTCCTGCGCCTCGGCGATGTTCATGCGCACGACATCGGCCAGGTTCCTGCCGTTGACGCGCACGTAGAGCGCTTCCTTGCGCAAACGCGCGCCCTTGCACTCGGGGCAAAGCGCGTAGCCGCGGTACCGGCTGAGGAAAACGCGCACGTGCATCTTGTACTTCTTGCTCTCCAGGTGATCGAAGAAGCGGCGGATGAATTCATCCAGCGTTTCGCGTTCCCCGGGGGTGAGATCGGCCACGGGCACTCTCGTGCGGACCGTAGTGCGGTGCTTCTTGAAATTGCCCATCCAGGAGCGGTACTTGGGCTTAGTCCACGGATCGACGGCGCCTTCCTCGAGAGAGAGCGAGGCATTGGGGATCACGCGGTTCATGTCGAAATCGATGGTATTGCCGAAGCCCTGGCAGCGCGGGCATGCGCCCACCGGCGAATTAAAGCTGAACAGGATGGGCTCCGGTGGAGCGAACTCCATGCCGCAGGTCTTGCACTGAAAGCGCTCGTTGAAACGCAGCGGGGCGGCGCCGGACGCGCTTTCGAAGATCACTTCGCCGGCTTCGCGGTAGCAGATCTCGATGGTATCGACCAGGCGCTGGTGCAGTTCCGGACCGATGGCCAGGCGATCCACCAGCATGAAGACGGGCTTGCTGAAGTCGATATCGAGCAGCGATTCCGGGGTGGAAAACTCGAACAGCCGCCCGCCTTGGAACAGGCGGTTGAAGCCCTTCTTGCGCAGTTCGAAGAGGTGATCGCGCAAGCCGTCGCTGGTAGGGTGCTCGCCGCAGGGGAACAGCGCGTACCAGCGCGACCCCTCCGGCTGCATGAGAAGGCGCGCCGCCACTTCATCCACCGTATCTTTGCGCACGCGCGTGCCGCAGGTGGGGCAGAACGTCTGTCCCACGCGGGCATAGAGCAGGCGCAGGAAGTCGAAGCACTCGGTGGAAGTGGCCACGGTGGAGCGCGGATTGCGCGTGGTATTTTTCTGCCGGATGGCGATGGCGGGCGCGATGCCATCGATATCGTCCACGTCGGGCTTTTCCATGCGCTCCAGGAACTGGCGCGCATAGGCGGAGAGCGACTCCACATAGCGCCGCTGCCCCTCCGCGTAGATGGTGTCGAACGCCAGCGACGATTTGCCGGAGCCGGACACGCCCGTGATCACGGTCAACTTTTCGTGGGGGATGGAAAGCGAAATGTTCTTGAGGTTGTGGACCCGCGCACCCTGGATCCTGATAAAGTCTTCCACTGGAAACTTCATTATACGATTGCGGTCGGGCACGCTAGGGATGGGGTCCATTCAACGCAGAGACGCAGAGAACGCGGAGAGAAGCGCAGCGAAGAGCAAAAACGAGTTGGGGGTTATCGTGTATTTACAACGTGCGCACAGATATGTATAGTGGATGTATACACAGGGGAGAACACACGATGCCCGGAATAGTAAAGAAAGACGGAAGAGCGCGGGGTGAGACGATCAACCTTCGCGCGACGCTGAAACAAAAGGCTCTGATTGACCGCGCAGCGGAGGCGTTGGGCCGGAGCCGGTCCGACTTCATGCTGGAATCGTCGTGCCGCGCAGCGGAAACGGTACTGCTGGACCGGTGCTATTTCACGCTCTCGGACGATGCATTCCGGCGCTTTACGGCCATGCTCGACAAGCCGCCGGCGAGCAATCCAAAATTGCAGCGCCTGCTCCAGGCCAAGGCGCCGTGGGACCAATGAGCAGCCGCACGAATGAAATCAGCCCACCGGAAAAACTGTCCGCGGAACATGACCTCTCCGCATTCGATTGCGGGGAACCAGTCCTGAATGAGTGGCTGCGCCGCCGCGCTCTCCAAAACGAAGCAAGCGGGGCGTCGCGGACTTATGTAGTTTGTTCGGGCAAGAGAGTCTTGGGTTACTACACTCTGGCTGTTGGAGCGGTGGCGCATGCGGAAGCGCCGGGGCGTGTCAAGAGAAACATGCCGGACCCAGTGCCCGTAATGGTGCTTGGCCGCCTTGCGGTGGACAAGGGTGCCCAGGGTCGGCACATCGGCGGCGGGTTGTTGCGGGATGCCGTGTTGCGGACCATGCAGGCGGCGGAGATTGCCGGCATTCGCGCAATTCTGGTCCATGCGATTTCCGGGGAGGCGAAGCGGTTCTACGAAGGCCACGGATTTGTCGCCTCGCCGGTCGACCCGCTGACCGTCATGATTGCGGTGGCGGACGCGGTCAAGGCAATGGTGGGCGGTCGGTGAAAGAGGCAGCCCAGAGCCTCATGCGTGTGCCAATCTAGAATCATGGGCTTTCGATTGGCCGTCACTTACCAGCCGCGCGGCGATCAGGAAACCGCCATCGCGGAACTGACGCGCGGCGTTCGCGAAGGGGAGCAGCACCAGGTCCTGCTGGGCGTCACCGGCAGCGGCAAGACCTTCACCATGGCCAAGGTCATCGAGGCGGTCAACCGCCCGGCCCTGATCCTGGCGCATAACAAGACGCTCGCCGCCCAGCTCTACCACGAGTTCAGGACATTCTTTCCCGAGGCCGCCGTGGAGTACTTCGTCAGCTACTACGATTATTACCAGCCCGAAGCCTACATCCCCGCCAGCGACGTCTACATCGAAAAGGACGCCACCGTCAACGACGAGCTGGACAAACTCCGCTTGGCCGCCACCAAGAGCCTCTTCGAGCGCCGCGATTGCGTGATCGTCTCCAGCGTCAGTTGCATCTACGGCCTCGGTTCCCCCGAGGCCTACTACGGCATGCTGCTCATGCTGGAAAAAGGCCAGCACATCTCGCGCAATCAGATTGTCACCCGCCTGGTGGAGATCCTCTACGACCGTAACGATACCGATTTCAAACGCGGCACCTTCCGCGTGCGCGGCGACGTGATCGAGGTCTATCCCACCTACGACGACGATGCCTACCGCATCGAGCTCTGGGGCGACGAGGTCGAGAACCTTTCGCAGATCGATCCCCTCCTCGGCACGGTCAAACAGACCTACCAGCGCCTGCCCATCTATCCCAAGACGCACTACGTCATGTCGGCGGCCACCAAGGAGGCTGCCATGAACAGCATCCGCAACGAGCTGGAGTGGTGGCACAAGGAGCTCCAGACACAGGGCAAGCTCATCGAGGCGCAGCGCCTGTTTCAACGCACCATGTTCGATCTCGAAATGATGAAAGAGATCGGCTACTGTCACGGCATCGAAAACTACTCGCGCCACTTTTCCGGCCGCCTGCCGGGCGAAGCGCCGCCCACCCTGCTCGATTACCTGCCCAACGATGCCCTCATGTTTCTCGATGAAAGCCACCAGACCGTCCCGCAACTGCACGGCATGTACCATGGCGACCGCTCCCGCAAGGAGGTGCTGGTGGCCCACGGCTTCCGCATGCCCAGCGCGCTCGATAACCGGCCGCTGACCTTCGAGGAATTCGAACACCGCGTCAACCAATTGGTCTACGTCTCCGCCACGCCCGGCCCCTACGAGCTCACCAAAACCGCCGGCGTAGTAGTGGAACAGATCATCCGTCCCACGGGCCTGCTGGACCCGACGGTGGAGATCCGTCCTGTCAAGGGACAGGTTGACGACTTACTCGGCCAGATCCACAGCCGGGTGGAGAACAATCAGCGCGTGCTGGTCACCACCCTCACCAAACGCATGGCGGAAGATCTGGCGGAGTACTATTCCGAGGTCGGCGTGCGCTGCCGTTACCTGCACTCGGAAGTTTCCACGCTGGACCGCATCCGCATCCTGCGCGACCTGCGGCGCGGCGAGTACGACGTGCTGATCGGCATCAACCTGCTGAGAGAAGGTCTCGACCTGCCGGAGGTTTCCCTGGTCGCCATTCTCGATGCCGATAAAGAAGGCTTCCTGCGTTCCTGGGGTGCGCTGATTCAGACCATCGGGCGCGCCGCGCGCCACGTGGAGGGTCATGCCATCCTCTATGCGGACGTGATGACGGACAGCATGCGCAAGGCTCTGTCGGAGACCGGGCGCCGCCGCCAGACACAATTGGAATACAACGAGCGCAACCACATCACGCCGCAATCCATCATCAAGCCCATCGATATGAGCCTGGTGGCGGTGGCCGAGGGCGACTACGTCACCGTCCCGTTGGAAGTGGACGAAGAGGTGGACGACCTGACGCCCGAACAGCGCCAACGCTTCATCGGAGAGCTCGAGGAGCGCATGCGCGACGCCGCCCGCAAGTTCGAGTTCGAAAAAGCGGCGCAATTGCGCGATCGCGTCAAGGCGCTCAAGCTACCCGCGTGAAGCTCCGCGGGCTAATGCCAGGGTTGGTGCCATTGGGCGACCAGCCGCCAGGCGGGACCGCTGCGCTCCCGACGGGTCTCTATCATTCGAATCGCTTTGCGAAGTTCGTACTGGCACAACCTGGTCGTATGGTCACAGCGCTGCCCGTCAAAGTGCTTCTTGAGCACCGCGATCGATCGCGCTTCCACCATCTGCCCCAAGGCCCAGACGACGTGGTTGCGATCCTCTAGACTGCAGGTATTGCAATCCACGAGGCGGATCAACGCTTCGCCACGATTACCTGGAAACCGTCTTACCGCGTCGTCGGAGAAACGCTGAAGGCCGGATCGAATCGATACGATAATGCCGGCCAGGATCACCACCATAAACACCAGCAAACCAACTCCGGTGAGGAGTAATTTTCGCCGCATGTGGACCTCTGCTGCGATTGTATATCGACGGACAGGGCCGGGCAATGGCACCCAACGGTCGGTCGAGACGCTAAAATGAAGAGAGACTATGACACAACGGGTGATCGTGAGCGACCCGGACGTTATGACTGGCACGCCCTGCTTCCGTGGCACGCGCGTTCCGTTCAAGAATCTGATCGACTACCTGGAAGGCGGCCATTCCCTGGGTGAGTTTCTGCGACAGTTCCCCACGGTCACACATGAAATGGCAGTCCAGGCACTGGAGGAAGCAAAAGAGTCGCTGTTCGCCAGGATCGCATGAAGATTCTGCTGGACGAGTGTCTACCCCTGGATTTCCGGCACAGCTTTCCTGGCCACAACGCCCATAGTGCGGAGTGGGCTGGATTGAAAGGCAAAACGAATGGCG
>JADGNS010000392.1 GCA_017883355.1 Candidatus Solibacter sp. | reverse complement strand
AGGCGTACTCGTCAGTTGGGCTGGCGATGGCGCACCGGGCCGGTCCACTTTCCGAAATGCCGGTTTCCCGGCCCCAGTCTTGCAGGCACGCGCCCCATACCCGTGGTGGTACGCTCCGAAGCAATCCCGGAAGCTTCGCGACCATATAGCCTGGAGTACCAGATGACCACTGCCGCGTAGAGAGCGTTTACCGCCAGTTACTTCTGCTGCAAATGAACCACGGCCGTAGCCAGTGTGTTATCCGCCGTCAGCGGCTTACCGCCGGTGACGTCCTGCAAATAGAAGGTCATGCCATCGGCTACCCATGCGCCCGTTGTCGCCGATCCGCTGTTGCCGTACTCGGTGAAAACCGGACCGGTCGGGCTTCCGACGTGAATCTCGATGATCTGGGCGTTGGGCGCTTTCCAACTCAGCGTGGCGGTTCCCACCGTGGCGCCTCCCGTGACCGGGATGGGATTGGGGACAGCGGTCAGGGAAGCGCCGTTTCTCCATACCTGTATGCCCACTCCCGAGCCCGACCCGGTCCCCGCAGCGGATACGGCGACGAATACCTGGTTGTTCACGTCGTCGGCGGCAAGCGAATGTGTCGATTGAGCCGGCAGCGGAGCAGCTGCCGGCACGCCGACGACCAGGTGCGTAATCAGCGTGTAGGTATTGGCATCCACCACGTACATGTTTTGGGTTCCGCCAAAATAAACGCGTTGATCCCCGCCGTTGTACCAGATCTCGTGGCCGCTGACTCCGGCGACCGTGGTGACGACTTTGCCGCTGGCTATGTCGATCACATCGCCGCAGGCCGACATCAGCCGCTGTCCCGGAATTAGGACCAGCCCGGTCGGACCCGTGCAGGCACTGGGAATTGACCTCGTGACGCGCAACGTTTGAGGATCCAGTTCGTCGATCTCTCCGTTGGCGTTAGTCGCCGTGGCCGGTATGGAGATGTAGAACTTTGACGCAGGCCCGTCCCAAACAGGCTGCTCGATGCCGCCTGTCGATTTGGGACCCGAGACGCCGTCGTAACTGATCTTTTTCACCACGGAATAGGTGCCGGTAGAGACGAAGCTGACAAAGGGCGGAGCATCCCGGTCGTTTGCGATCAGGATGAGATGATCGTCCGGGTCATAGGCCATTTCATCAGCGCGGGCAGTTCCGCCGGTGGGGACAATATGGGAGACCGAGTTTGTGTTGGTGTCGATGACGGCGATCGTGCTGTCGTTGAGCCCGACCCAAAGCTCGTGCGCCCGGGGTACCGCAAGGATTCCGTTTGCCGCGCTGGGCAATGGAATGGATGTAAGGAAGACACCATTTTCGGTGTCGATGACGTCGACCTTTGGCCCGATTACGGGGGACGCTGTGGCGTTACCGCGATCGGCAAGGTAGTACCGTGCGTTCGCGGAATCGACCCAACTGATGTCGTTTCCCGCGAGACCTCCTGGGATGGTGATGACGCGCAGCATTTGGTAGCCGGCGACTGGCTGGCCTTGTTGCGCCAAGGCGAGTGGGAGCAGGACGGTCAGCATGAATGCCAACCCGGAAAGTGAGAGCAGCTTTGTCGTGTGCATTTGGCAAATCCCCTATCGTGACGTTGTCGGTCTGATAGCTTCGCCATCAGACTTCCCTTCGAGTGACTCCGATCGGGTGCGGGGATCCTTACACGACTCGCTCAGACGATCCGCCAGGATTCCCCTCCCAGTCACCGATCGCCCGTGAGTATATTACATCCGGCCGGATCGCGACGGCATTTCTACAAGTCGGCGACAAAGCAGTTTCTCGGTCCGGTGGCACAGTATTCGAGCGGTCCGCCGCCGTTTCCACGCCACTCGGTGCTGCATTCGATCCGAAAGTGACACCATTCCACGAAGCGCCCGCACAATGAGCCCACAGCCGCCGATCGCGCACTACCGCATCACGTCCAAACCGGCGAGGGCGGCACGGGCGCCGTGTATCGTGCCACCGATACCAAGCTGAATCGCGAGGTCGTGGTTGGTTAGCGCGTCCCGCCAACCAGCGCTGTCCGCCATTTTTGTCGATTGTGGTCGTGAAGTGGGCTTCTCTTCCATGACCCCAGATGGCTGTTCTGGGCAGCTTCTTTCGGATCTCTGGGCGGATGGTCGCCGACTCGGACATTGGCCCCAAACGGCCATATGGGAAGCCTCGCCAGGGCGCCCTTAAGTGAACAGCATTGCATGCTAGCCCGGCAATCGCTCCCTCACGCTCGCGCCTCCGATTGGCGCCGCGCACTTCGTAATCCAAGCCACGCCCGCTCACGCCCTGCCGGCGCCCGCCTTGCCTCCGGCCAACGCCTCCACCAGGTGGACCCGCGTGCCCTCCAGACACTCGGCCATCACCGTCAACAGCTTCTCGAAAAACGCGCAGCCGAAGTACGGGTTGCTCCGGCACGCGTCGCGGATGGTGGCAAGTTCGAACGCCAGCACCCGCACCGGGTCCAGCGCTCGCGCCTGGAAGGGTTTCTTGCGATTGAGCACCGTGGACCAGCCGATCACATCGCTGGCATACAGGGTCTGCACGCAGAAGGTCTGCCCCGCCACATTGGCTTCCAGGGCGATTCGTCCGGAGAGGATCACATAGAACACCTTGGAATCCTCGTTCTCCCGAAAAATGACCTCGTCTTTATTGAAATGCACTTCGGAGCCCAGGTTGGTCAGCTTTTCCATGTGCCTGGGCAGGAATTCCTCGAAAAAGGAACACTGCGAGAGCTCGGTCAGGGTATCGGTTGTCATGGGAGTCTACTCCTTCCCCCGGAAAACTCCCGGTGGGGAAATGGTTGAGAATGAGCGCCTAAGGCTCTGCCGCGACGCGGGATTGCCCGCCGGATCGGCCGATTCCTGCCACTGCCGGCCCGCTTGCACGCGGCTGCACCTCAAAGAAGATTTACCCGTATTAAACTCCCGAACTGCGCCGGAGTCAATAAGGAGGTGGGCCAAAACCCGAAGAATCGGAAAACCCCCGGCACCCCCTTATAATTCAGATTTATTTGTCTTATACTCTTTTCTGGGCAGATTCCCGTACGCCATAAGGAGGCCGCGGTGAAAATTCTCAAGCTTCCGAAAGAGAAGCTCGATCTCTTCGCATCCGTCGTCCAGCAGTTCGGCGAGTTGCACGCGCCGGTGGAGCAGGACGGCAAATACGTCTTCAAACGGCTCACGCGGTGGAGCGATGCGCGCCTGGAATACGACCGCACCATTCTCCCGCCCAAGAAATACTTCCTCCCGCCGCGCGAAACCCTCTTCCGATACCGCCCGGGCGAGGGCTTCGTGCCGCACACCGAGGGGCTCGATCAGCGCATCATCCTCTTCGGCGTCCACGCCTGCGACGTGTACGCGATCAATATCCTGGATCGCGTCTTCGCCGGCAAGTACCAGGACCCGTACTATCAGGCGCGGCGCAAGAACATCGCTATCATCGGCATCGATTGTTCGCCCGACAAGCAGTGCTTCTGCCGCTCCATGCGCGCCGATTTTGTGGACCACGGCTTCGACCTGTTTTTCTATGACACCGGCAACTACTACCAGGCGCTGGTGGGTACCGCGCTCGGCGACGACATGGTGCTCGCCACCGGCAATCTGTTCGAGCCGGTCGACGCCTCCGATATCGAAGCCTATAAACAGCGCTCCGTCGACAAGCGCCGCGCCTTCCAGCTCGACGTGGAGATTCGCGATCTTCCCGAGATTTTCGAGATGGAGTACCAGAGCGAAATGTGGGAAGAGCTCGGCGCCAAGTGCCTCTCCTGCGGGAGTTGCAGCATGGTCTGTCCCACCTGCTATTGCTACGACGTCAACGACGATGTGGAGTTGGGATCCCGCGCCGGCAAGCGCACGCGCTCCTGGGATTCCTGCCTGTTCGTGAGTCACGCCCTCGTGGGCAGCGGCGAGAATTTCCGCGGCACCCGCGAGGCGCGCATCAAGTTCCGCTTCTATCACAAGCAGCGCGGCTTTGTGGCCGAGTATGGCCGGCCGAGTTGCGTGGGCTGCGGGCGCTGCATCAGCGCCTGCCCGGTGCACATCGATGTGGTCGACGTCATCGACCGCTTACGGAGGGTTCAAGATGTTGCTAGCCGATGAAGTCGCCACCTACCATCCCGTGCTCAGCGGCAACCCTTATCAGCCGCACATGGCACGCATCGTGCGCATCTATAAGATGGTGGACAACAACCACCTGTTCACCCTGCGCTTCATGGAAGATCATCTGGCGCATTCCTTCCGCCATCAGCCCGGCCAGTTCATCATGCTGAGCGTGCCCGGAGCCGGCGAGATGCCGATCTCGATCTCCTCCTCCCCCTCCCGGCCCGAGGTGCTGGAGTTGTGCGTGCGCCGCGTCGGGCGCGTTACCAGCGCGCTCTACCGCCTCAAGACGAACGATGTCGTGGGCGTCCGCGGCCCCTACGGCAACGGCTACCCCATGCAGGAGATCATGGGCAACGACGTCCTGCTGGCGGCCGGCGGCCTCGGCATGGCGCCCTTGCGCTCGCTGTTGTGGTACGCCTTGGATCATCGCGACAAATTCAACAACATCACCCTCATGTACGGCGCCAAGCGGCCCGAAGACATGCTGTTCCGCGAAGAGCTTCTGGCCCTGGTGGACCGCACCGATATCAATTGCCTGCTCACCGTGGATGCGGACCCCTCCGGCGCCTGGAAGAATCATGTCGGCCGCCTGCCGGCGCTCTTCGATCACGCCAAGATCGACCCCCTGCGGACCTATGCCGCCGTCTGCGGGCCGCCCGTGGTCTACAAGTTCATTTTGCAGCGGCTGCTCGACCTCGGCTTCCCCAAGAACCGCATCCTCATGTCGCTGGAGCGCCGCATGAAATGCGGCGTCGGCAAGTGCGGGCATTGCAGCATCGGCTACAAGTACACCTGCCTGCAAGGCCCCATCTTCACCTACTGGGATGCAATCAATTTGCCGGAGATGATCTGATGAGCAAACCAACCGTCGGTATTTTCGGCCTCACCGGCTGTGCCGGAGACCAGCTCGTCATCCTCAATTGCGAGGACCGCCTGATGGACATCGTGGCCCTGCTGGACGTCCGCGATTTCCTCATGGCGTCGTCGGAGAACGATGCCGTCTGTCCGCTCGATATCGCGCTCGTGGAAGGCGCCGTCCTGACGCGCCGCGATGCCGCCCGGCTCCAGGCTATCCGCAAGCGGGCCACTACGTTCGTGGCGCTGGGGACGTGCGCCGTCTGGGGCGGCGTGGCCGGAATGGGGAACGGCGCCGATCGTGCCAACCTGCTGGACGAAGTCTACGGCGCGGGACATCCCGAGTACGATTCCATCCCGCCGCAGGCCCTCCACGAGGTGGTGCCCGTGGACCTCAACATCAACGGCTGTCCCATCGAGAAGGAGGAATTCATCGCCGCCATCGCCGCCCTGTTGAACGGCGACACCCCGCTCGCGGCGCAGTACCCCGTCTGTACCGAATGCCGCATGCGCGAAAATAACTGCCTGCTGACCGAGCGTAACGAACTCTGTTGCGGTCCCTTAACCGTGGCCGGTTGCGGCGC
>JADGNS010000391.1 GCA_017883355.1 Candidatus Solibacter sp. | reverse complement strand
GAATCCATCTAGCGTCTTATCGAGAATCGGAACCAGAGCGATACGCGCGGCGGCGGGCGCGGCGTTTGCCGTGGCATGCTGCCATGCCGCGGGCGGGTCCTACACGTTGATCGGATGGAACGATCTTGGCATGCACTGCATGGATGGCGACTACGCGGTTTTGACCATACTTCCTCCTTACAACACGATTCACGCGCAGTTGGTGGGACCCACCGGGAAACTGGTGACCAGCGGCGCGGGAATTACGGTGAGCTACCAGGCGGTCGCCGACGCCAGCGGATCGATCAATACCGCTTCGGGGACGAAGACCAACTTCTGGCAGTATGTGCAGAGTCTGTTCGGCGCATCGCCCGCGGTGGAAACCGGCCTGACCGGGAACAGCATGCCGGGGCTGAAGAACCAGCCGCAGCCGATGAAATTCGAGGCGGCGCAGAACTGGTTCACGGCGGACGGCATTCCGCTTACGCCGTTCGACGACAACGGGAACAAAAACCCCTATCCGATGATGCGGCTGACCGCTACCGACGGCAGCGGCAAGGTACTGGCGACGACGGACATCGTTTTGCCCATATCGGATGAACTGGATTGCCGCTCGTGCCACGCGTCGGGCTCCAACACGGCGGCCAGACCGCGGGCAGGCTGGGTATTCCATCCTCTGGCGGAGCGCGATTTCAAATTGAACATCCTCCGGCACCACGACGACCTCCAGAGCGGAACGGCCGGGTTTCAGAACGCGCTGGCGGCCAACCACTTCAACCCGCTAGGCCTGTATGAGACCGCGGTCACCGATGGCAGACCGGTGCTGTGCGCCGCCTGCCACGGAACCAATGCGCTGGGCGCCGCGGGACAGCCGGGCATCTCCTCATTGACCAGCGCGATCCACGGGTTCCACGCCAGCAAACCGGATCCGGTCACCGGGACCCTGCTGGACGATTCGACCAACCGTGGCGCCTGCTACCGCTGCCATCCGGGGGCGGAGACGCGATGTCTGCGCGGCGTCATGGGCAACTCGGTGGCGGCCGATGGGACACTCGCCATCCAGTGCCAGAACTGCCACGGATCCATGTCGGCGGTGGGCGATCCGAAACGGCAGGGGTGGCTGAACGAGCCGGGCTGCCAGAACTGCCACACTGGAACCGCCACGGTGAATGCGGGAGCCATCCGATTCACATCCGCATTGGATGCCGGTGGCAATCTGCGCGCACCGGCGGCGCCGACTTTTGCGACGCAAGCCAACGTCCCGGCGGCGGGGCTCTCGCTCTACCGGTTTTCGGCCGGCCACGGCGGCTTGCAGTGCGAAGCGTGTCATGGTTCGACCCACGCGGAGTATCCGAGTTCGCACGCCAACGACAACGTGCAGAGCACCCTCCTGCAGGGCCACGCCGGCACCCTCGGAGAATGCACGGCCTGTCACGCATCCACCGATACCAACGTGAGCCGGGCCAGTCTGAACGGCCCGCACGGGATGCACCCGGTGGGGCAGACCTGGGTCACGCAGCATCCGAACTTCACGGGGAGGAATGCCGCGCAGTGCGCGGTGTGCCACGGGGCCGATTATCGCGGCACCGTGCTCTCCAGGGCCTTCGGGGACCGGACGTTGAGCGCATTGGGCACGCGCGCCATCTGGCGGGGCTTTCAGATTGGCTGCTACACGTGCCACAACGGGCCGAGTGACGACAATCGGAACGCCAATAGCGCTCCCGTGGTCAACGGCGGCAAGGTCGCGACGGCGGTGGGGGTGGCGGCGTCCATGCCAATCGTGGCGACGGACGCCAACGGCGGCAACCTCACCTTATCGGTGGTGTCGCAGCCGGCCAACGGCACAGTAGGACTGCAGGGCAGTACCGCGACCTTGCTGCCGGCTCCTGGATTTGAGGGGATCGACTCGTTTACGGTGGCTGCGTGGGACGGCATGACTTCATCGAACCTGGCCACCGTGGCGGTGCAGGTAACGGCCGGTTCGCGCCCGCAGTTTACGGCATCGTCGGTGCAGAACGCGGCCAGCTTCCAGGCCGGGCCGATCGTTCCGGGCGAACTGCTGAGCATTTTCGGCAGCGGTGTGGGGCCGGCCCCAACGGCGGGCCTGACCATCAATTCGGCGGGGCTGGTGAACCGGCTGCTCGGGGGAACCCGGGTCTTGTTCGACGGCGTGCCCGCGCCGATTCTGTACGCGTCGGCCGGCCAGATCAACCTGGTCGCCCCGTGGAGTTTGGCAGGGAAGACCACTACCAGCGTGAAGGTGGAGTATGGCGGGATCCAGTCGATTGCCGTGCCGGTGAATGTGGCAGGCGCCTCGCCCGCGATATTCCCGGGTGCGGTCGTCAATCAGGATTATTCGGTGAATGGCAGCCAGTCGCCGGCGGCACGCGGTTCGTATCTCACGCTGTACGGTACGGGCGGTGGCGTGATGACGGCCACTCCGTTAGATGGCGCTATGGCCGCGGCGAGTCAACTGGCAACGCCGGCGGCTACGGTCACGATCCAGGTGGGCGGGGTGGACGCGGTCATCGCCTACGCCGGTGACGCGCCGGGACTGGTGTCGGGAGTCCTGCAGATCAACGTGCGCGTTCCCGATACCGCGCCCATCGGGAACAGCGTCGCGCTGGTGCTCAAAGTAGGCGGCGTGGCGGCGCCCGTCGTGAACATCGCGGTCAAGTAGAGCGGAACTACCGCGTGCTGCGAAAGGGGCGGGTGTAGGGGTAGGTCAGGCTGCAATTCGGGCAACGGCAACTCCACCAGCGGGTGCGCGGGGCGCCTGCCGCGGGCTGGCCGGTACCGCAGTGCAGACAGACATTGACGTAGCCGGGTTGTTCCACCACCGGCTGGCCGGAGGGTTTTTCGAAGAAGAACGCCCACCCGTAGACGGCGAGATCGGTGCGCAACCAGCGGTCCAGGAAGCGCGTGCCCACATAGAGCGTCCGCTGCACGAAGCCGACGCAACTTTGGGGAAGCCACGAGATGGCGAGCAGGCGGCGCGGCAGCTTCGGGGGCGGGGTCTCGAGGAGTTCCATCAGCTTGCGCAGGTACACGAATGACGAATAGAGCTTGTGCCATTCCGCGAGCCGAAGATTGAGGCGTTGTTCGACCAGAGAGACCACTTCGTCTTTGCGGAACCGGTTGACGTGGCCGCCGCCCAGGAACACGAGGCGGTACACGGCATCGCACAGGCCGTGGCCATTGGGTACGGAAATATAACACTGGCCACCGGGCTTGAGGACGCGTGCCATCTCGGCCAGCGTCTGGTCCAGCGGGGCCAGGTGCTCCAGGGCGTGATGGCAAATCAGCAAATCGATGCTGCCATCGGCGACCGGGAGCTGATGGCCCCTGCCGGTGACGCGGTTATAGCGGACGGTAGTCGTGAAGGCTGCCGGGTCGTCGTCCAGCGCCAGCCAGCGGCAGGAGAATTCCGCTCCGGGAAAACTCCCCTCGCCAGAGCCGACGTCCAGCACCCACTGATTGGATTTCAGTTGCGCGATCCAATCGTAGATGTCGGCAGCCATGAGCCCCGGGCCCTAGAAGTTCACGATGGAGGCGAAGGAGACCGGGTCGAGCGCGGCGCCGCCCACCAGGACGCCGTCGATTTCGGGCTGCGCCATGAGGATCTTCGCATTGTCCGGTTTGACGCTGCCGCCGTAGAGGATGCGGACGGAATCGGCGGCATCCTTGCCGAACTTCGCGCGCACCTGGGCGCGGATGGCGCGGTGGGTGTCGGCGGCGATCTCGGGAGTCGCGGTCTTGCCGGTGCCGATGGCCCAGACGGGTTCGTAGGCAATCACGATCTTGGCGAACTGCGCTTCGGTGAGGCCGGCGATGCCCTTCAGGAACTGGGCGGCGAGCACGGCTTCGGTGTTGCCGCTCTCGCGGTCGGCCAGGAGTTCGCCGACGCAGACGATGGGGGTGAGGCCGAATTCGAGCGCCGCCTGGGTGCGTTTGAGAACCGTCTCATCGGTCTCGTTGAAATACTGGCGGCGTTCGCTGTGGCCGATGATGGTGTGGCTGGCGCCCACGGCTTTGATCATGGGGCCGGAGATTTCGCCGGTGAAGGCGCCTTCCTTGGCCCAGCCGATATTCTGCGCGCCCACACGGATGTTCGACCCCTTGACGGCATCGACGGCCGCGGCGAGATTCGTGAAGGGAGGACAGATCACGATCTCACAGTGCGAGGACTTCTCGACCAGCGGCCGGAATTTCTCGAAAAATGCAGTGGTTTCCGCGGGCGTCTTGTACATCTTCCAATTGCCCGACATGACAGGTGTTCTCATAAGATTTGCTCCAAAAAGCTTTGGCCGTGCACCAGGCGCGCGCCGAAGTTCCGGGCGACGGTCTGGCCGATATCGCTGAGCGTGCCGCGCACGCCAAGATTGACACCGGCGCGGACTTTGGGGCCGAAGACGAGCAGCGGCACGTACTCGCGGCTGTGATCGGTGGAGGGCGTGGTGGGGTCGCAGCCGTGGTCGGCGGTCAGGATGGCGACATCTCTCTCGCCCAGGCGGCTCTGGAATTCAGGGAGCCATGCATCGAACTGTTCCAGAGCGGCGCCGTAGCCTTCGATATCGTTGCGGTGCCCGTAGTTCTGGTCGAAGTCCACCAGGTTGACGAAGATGAGGCCGCGTTCGGTTTCCTGCATGGCTTCCAGGGTCTGCGCCATGCCCTCGGTATTGTTCTTGGTCTTGCTGGAATCCTGTATGCCGCGGCCGAGGAAAATGTCGAAGATTTTGCCGACGCCGTGCACCCCAACGCCGCGATCGTGGAGTTGATCGAGCAGCATGTCCGCCGGCGGCGGGACGGCGTAATCGTGGCGGTTGGAGGTGCGCGTGAAACTGCCCGGCGCGCCGAGGAACGGGCGCGCGATGACGCGGCCGACCTCGTGCGGTCCGCGGAGGATCTCGCGCGCGGTCTCGCACATCTTGTAGAGTTCCCAGAGCGGGATCACTTCTTCGTGCGCCGCGATCTGGAAGACGCTGTCGGCGGAGGTGTAGACGATGGGCGAGCCGGTGCGCATATGCTCGGCGCCGAGTTCCTTGATGATCTCGGTGCCGCTGGCGGCCTTATTGCCGAGCGAACGGCGGCCGCTGCGGCGTTCGAACTCGCTCATGACGTCGGCCGGGAATCCGTTGGGGTACAGCGGGAAGGGCTTGGCGAGGTGGATGCCGACCATTTCCCAGTGTCCGGTGGTGGTGTCCTTGCCGGGCGACGCCAGGGTGCATTTACCGTAGGCGCCGGCGGGGGCGGCGGCGGTGGCGATCCCGGTGAGCGGCATGATGTTGCCGAGGCCGAGGCGCGCGAGGTTGGGCAGCTTGATGCCGCGGATGCGGGCGATATTGCCGAGCGTGTCGCTGCCCGCGTCCCCATACTGCGCGGCATCGGGCATTTCGCCGATACCTACGCTGTCGAGAACCATCCAGATTACGCGGGAAAACGCCACAATTCGACTGTAACATCTGTGCGGGGGAATGCGGGGACAGCGCGGGTGCGTAGTCATTTTGGGGAAACCGCTACCCGGAATCCGCTCCTTAAAGAATCTGAGAAAAAATCTGTTGG
>JADGNS010000390.1 GCA_017883355.1 Candidatus Solibacter sp. | reverse complement strand
TGTGGGCGAACAAAAAGGGAAAATCAAGCGAAATCAAGTGGCACAGAGCAACTGAGCCGCAACCAAAATCCGTGAGGGGCAGGCTGGCAGGGGTACCCTCTGGGTCCGGCGGGTTGGTCGCCCGCCTGGCGAGATAACGCGGCGGCGCGGAGGAAGAATGCCCCCAGGAATGGGGACATGGCAGCCTGAAAGGCGCCTGAACGGCTGCCTGAAAGGCTACGCTAGAGGATCGTTACCCACTCGGGCGGCAGGATCGTCTGCCGGGTTAAGTCAAACTTCCAGCGCACGCCTTCCGCGGTTTGTTCCGCCTCCTCGAAGCTGTGTTCGCGATAGAACTCCTGTGCCGGCGCATTCTTCCTGGTGGGAAGGAACCATCCTTGCAGGAGCTTCGCTCCCTGCTCTCGCGCGTCCGCCGCGAGGTGTGCCAGCAACGCCGTCTCCACGGTGCGGCCGATCACCCGGCAGCTCATCAGGAAGCTATCGATCTCGCAGACCTCGCCATCGACGCGGACGATGGCTACGCCGACCAGGCCGTTATCGGCGTACCGATCCTTGACCCGCAGAGTCCAGACGCGCCAGTTGGGGCAGGCGGCCATCGCAGCGATCTGCGGCTCGGTGTAGCGCTTGGTGGTCAGATTGAACTGGTTGGTCTTCTGAGTGAGTTGCGCGGCGCGCGCCAGCGTCTGCGCGTTCACGGGCGCGATCTCCGCCACCTGATCGAGCCCGCGGTAGAAATCCTCCTTGGAGGTCACGCTGCGTTCCAGTTCCACGCGCTCGCGCTGGGCGGCGTAGTATTCGCCGCGCTGCCGGTCTTCGTCGCTGAGCGCGAGGCGCTCGAACCAGGGGCAGTCGCGGACCGTCCGGGCGTAGTCCATCGGGTCTTCCGGCAGATGGATGACGATCGCCTCCGGCGCCTGTTCGCGGACCTGCTGCCGCTCCACCGGATTGTCGTCCAGGAAGGCGATGGTGTCCAGCCCGATATTGAGCTCCGCCGCGATCTCCCGCAGGCTCCGCGCCTTCTCGTTCCAATTGATGCGCATGGCGGCAAAATCGCGCGGCTGGAGGAGCATCCCGGGATGACCGGAGAGCGCCTCCATGGCATCGGCTGGATTGTTCTTGCTGCACACCGCCAGCAGGATGCCGCGCCGCGAGAGATCGAGCAAGGCGCGCTGCAGTTCCTGGAAGGCCGCGCCGGGATACTCGGCGCCCAGACGAATGCCGTTCATCCCGTCTTCGCCGATGACGCCACCCCAGAGTGTGTGGTCCAGGTCTACGGCGACGCATTTGGCCACCTTGCCGGCCAGGGGATGCAGGAAGCGCAGCCACTCGGCGGCGAGGTGCGGCAGGTTGGCGGACGCGACCGGCAGGCGGACGGAGAGCCATTTGCGCGCATCGCCCCAGCGCTCGCGCCCGTGCCGCGCCACGAGCGCCTGGTAGTCCAGGATGTAGACCCCGCGATACTGCGCGGCCAGAGCGCGCAATCCACGATTGATCCGATGGATGGCCTCCGCCGTATTGTCCTCCCGCTGGGCGTCCAGGATGCCCGCGCAGGGGACCTCGGGCACGTCGAGGGAATGCACGATCAGGGCGGCCTTGGAGTATTTCCGGAAGCTCGCGATCCAGTCGCCAAAGCGGCTGAGAACGTCGTCCGCGGCGGACTCTCCGCGCCACAGACCAGGCGCCACATCGCGCGTCTGCACGGCCAGGATGGCGGCATCGGGCTGAAAGCCGTAGAGCGCGCTCGCGGGATCGAGCATCTCTTGCGCGTAAGCGTTGAACTCGCCCAGGTGGGTTTCTAGCTGGATGCCGCCGGCATACGCTCCGGCCTTGAAAAGAGGCACGACGGGTTCCACCGTAAACGACCGCAGGATCGCCCAGCGCTGCTGCAACAGGCCGAGGCGGGCGGCGATGCGGTCATAGCGCGAGACCACGAACCCGGCCAGGGCCGATCCGGGCTCCCGTTCCCAGGCCGACGCGAGCATTCTCGCCGCCCCGGACGCGTCGCCCGCTGCGATGGCGCGATCCACGTCTCTGCGAAATTCGCCAGTCTCCATCACTCTCGATTATGGCAAGTTGTACCGGTACCGGATATCGGCCGGCCTTTTCGGTGAGTGCCGGCCGGCGCCACTGCAACGAGACGGCGTTACGGCCATTCGGAACGGGTCGCAAGCGTTTATGGGTCCTAATGTGTCGTCGAACCCGAAAGGTCTCCGGATCAGGGGCGTGCGCGTCAGGCACGGGCTATTCCGCTCTGTCCGGCAAACATCAGCGTAGGCATTTTTCGTCAAGTTGGCGCCGAACAGCCCAACGTCCGAATGGCGTGACCGAGAACTATACTGCTCAATCGCCGCTTGATCGAGACCTGGAACTTCTGTGAGGCCTTCCGCGTAGTAAGTTGGGTGGAACTTCGTTTGCGATGCGCCAAGCTCTGGAGACGGTCTACTTTTGGGCGCAAATCCTGAGGCGAAGCCTATGAAAGCCATTGTTTATCATAACTTTGGTTCACCCGATGTTCTGGAATATCAGGACATTGAAAAGCCGATTCCTGCGGACGACGAGGTCCTGATAAAGGTTCGCGCGGCTTCCGTCAATCCACTGGACTGGAAATTAATGAAAGGCGGCCCGTTCATCCTCCGCCTGCTACTCGGGCTAGGCAAGCCGAAGATGAAACGCCCCGGCGTTGATGTGGCCGGCGAGGTTGAAGCGGTTGGCAAGAACGTAGCACAGTTCAAACCGGGCGACCAGGTGTTCGGCACCTGTGCTGGAGCGTTTGCCGAGTATGCGGCCTCCAAGTCGGCGAGCGGCTTGAAATCCGCGTTGGTCATCAAACCGGATGACCTGACATATGAGCAAGCCGCGTCCGCACCGGTGGCCGCGCTGACTGCATTGCAGGGTCTTCGCGACAAGGCACGAATTCAGCCCGGGCACAAAGTCTTGGTGAACGGCGCGGCAGGAGGAGTGGGCACGTTCGCGGTGCAGATCGCCAAGTCGTTCGGCGCGAAGGTCACCGGCGTATGCAGCACGAGGAATGTGGACCTGGTCCGATCCATCGGCGCGGATCAGGTCGTTGATTACACCCAACAGGACTGCACGAAAGGCGGGCAACGTTACGACATCGTTTTGGATTGCGTTGGGAACCATTCCTTTTCGGAATGGAGGCGCGTCTTGAATCCCAAAGGAATCCTCGTCGGGGTCGGAGCACCGGACGGCGTTCCGTTGTCGCGACTCTTGACTGGTCTGATTGGCGCGCTTGTACGATCAGTGTTCGTGAGTCAGAAAATAGCCATCTTCATTGCCAGAGTGAACCAGCAGGATCTGACCACCGTGAGGGATCTCATGGCGGCCGGAAAGGTAACGCCAGTCATCGACAAGCGTTACCGGTTGAGTGAGGCCCGTGACGCCTTCCGATACATGGAAACAGGGCACGCTCGTGGAAAGGTAATCATTACTCCGGATTACTAGTGCATTCCGGGCAGTTTGTCGACCGTCCGGACACTGGGTTTACCCAGCCCGCGGCAACATCAGGAACGGGAAGTCGCCCCTGGCGAACCCTTCGACAGTTCCCACTGCCATATCGCACATCCACGCCGGCAATTGCGGGCGAGGATGGTCGTCCATCCGCGCGATAATGGATCGGGAGATCAGGCGGGTCTACTGCTGATGACCAATCGACCACCGACGCAGCGTTTCCGGGTGCCTGGAAGGTGATCGCCGTATTCCTTTTCAGCGTCGCGTTTTGCGCTTACACCCTGTTCGGCTACCCGCTGCTGCTCGGGCTTCTGGCGCGATGGCGGGCGCGGCCGGTGCGCAAGGCGCCCTGGCGTGCGACGGTCTCCGTAGTCCTGCCCGTCTACAACGGCGAACCATGGATGGCCGCCAAGCTGGAATCCATCAGGGCACTGGACTACCCGGCCGAACTGCTGGAAATTCTGGTAGTGTCGGATGGCTCCACGGATGGCACGGAGGCAATCGTTCAACGGTTTGCGAGCCAGTCGAAGCTTGTATTCCTGGCCCAGCCGCGGGGCGGCAAAGCCGCCGCCTTGAATGCGGCCCTCGCCAGAGCCAGCGGCGAAATCCTCTTCTTCACCGACGTGCGCCAGCAACTCGACCCCGGCAGCCTGGCCAATCTCGTGGCCTGCTTCGCCGACCCGCAAGTGGGCGTGGCCAGCGGGGAACTGGTGATCCGGGACGGCACTGGTCTGGAGGAGGCCAGCGTCGGATTGTACTGGAAATACGAAAAGTGGATCCGCAAGCAACTCAGCCGCCTGGATTCGGTACCAGGGGCCACCGGCTGCATCTATGCCATGCGCCGCGACCTGGCGTCGCCCCTGCCGGAGGGCACCCTGAATGACGACATGTACCTCCCGCTCGGCGCGTTTTTCCGCGGCTATCGGGTGATCCTGGACGATTCGGCGCTGGCCTTCGATTACCCCACGCCGTTGGCCAGCGAATTTCGCCGCAAGGTGCGCACGCTGGCTGGGGTTTACCAGATCGTGGGGATCTATCCGGCGCTGCTGGGTCCCCGCAACCGCATGTGGATCCACTTTTTTTCGCACAAACTCGCCCGTCTTTTGATGCCCTGGGCGATGATCGCGGCCGCGGCGGCTTCCTTTGGCCTGCCTGCGCCCTGGAAGGTCTCGGCTATTGCCGCGCAGGCTTCCGCCTACATCCTGGCGCTGCTGGACGCCTGGCTACCGGCCAGGTTCCCACTCAAGCGTTTGACCTCTCCCCTGCGCACGTTTGCGGTGTTGATGACGGCGTCGCTGTGCGCGCTGGCGATCCTCTTCGTCCCGGCACGCGTGCTGTGGAAGGAGACTCGGGTCAGCCCCGAGCCCGGGAAGCACCAGGACCCGGAGTAGGGCACGCCCCGGACTCCTGGTACCTATGCCGGGCGATGCCGGGCGCGGTCAACTTGACATGCCGGAAAGCGACGCGTCAGACTTACATAAGGGCTTCCGGGCCGGATTAGGTACGCAGTGCGAAGGAGCACATTTTGAATTTCGTCCGAGTGATCGCCGCGCTTGCATCAATTGGCCCGCTTTTCGCGCAGTACGGGGGGCCCGCCATCCTCGCTCGCGGTCAGTCGCCGGGCGCCGCGTCTTCTTCCCAAATCGATTTCCGGCCCTATGTTTCGGTGACCGGCACCTACGATACCGGGTTGAACGGCGTGGCGGTGGATACCACCGGGACCCCCGTCAGTGACGCCAGTTACGGGATCACGGTCGGCTTCGGTGTCAGCGGCGCGCATTCCTGGAAACGGACCAGAGTCGGACTGAATTATTCCAGTGGCTATTCGCACTATGTGAGAAGCTTTTACGACGGCATCAGTTCACAGAGTCTGCTACTCAGCATCTCTCACCAGTTGAGCCGGCACGCGATGCTGTCCATCAACACGGATGCCGCGCTCTACGGATCGAACCGCGCTTCTCCCACACTGCCGCAAACGATCGGGTTCGACCCTAGCACCACCTACATCCCGACCAACGATTTCTTTGACACCCGCACCTTCTCGCTAAGTACCCAGGCGAGCATTTCGATTCAGAAGTCCACCCGGCTCTCC
>JADGNS010000389.1 GCA_017883355.1 Candidatus Solibacter sp. | reverse complement strand
GCATTGTGGACTACGACCGGATGCTCTTCGTGGGTCCGCACTAATCCTGACTGGTCACGCTCTTTTGACGCTAAAGTGCCTGTCAACTCCTCCTCTCTCACCGCCACCTTCCTGCTGTTCGATTCGCATGCCGTTGAAGGTGCGCCAGACGTTGCAGCCGGCAATGGCCGCTTAGTTCGGTTTGGGCAAGAGCGCCGCTTGCAGTTCCGCCATCAGTTTCGAAAGATCCTGGTCCCCTTCGGCATGGACAATCTCGGCGTTACAGAGCAGCACGATTCCAACACCTTCCCCGGGAAAATAGTGAATGGATGCCGTTGTCGATGGTTGCAGACCGTTGAATCCCACCATCTTTCGTCCCTCCAGTTGCGAGACGCCCCAACCAAGGCCAAAAGGGCTTTCCCTTCCATCCGAAGTTTTCTGGCGGGTCCATGTCTGCCGCAGGGCTTCGGGCTGCAACACGCGACCGGAACCAACCGCCATTACAAAGCGAAGATAGTCTTCCGCGGACGCAGTGAAACCGCCCCCCGGGTATTTGTTGCTCGCATCGTAGGCACGCGTGTTGGCGATCTCGCCTTCCTTCTTCACGAGGTATCCCCGAACCCTGCCTGGCACGAGGGCCTGTGGATCGTCCAAATCGAAACCACGGATGCCGAACCGGCGAAAGAAATCCCTGGAGATCTCCTGGAATGTCTTTTGGGTCGCCGCTTCAGCGACAGCTCCGGCCATCGTAAAGCCAAAAGTGGAATACGCCGTTTGCGCCCCGGCCTCGAAAAGAAGCGGATCATTCACGAACGCCCGGAGCGCAGCGCGCGACGTCTGATAGCGAACCGTGCTGAAAACTTCCGCATCGTCACGATAGCCCCGGACACCGGCCTGATGGCTGAGCAGGTGTCGTAGAGTTACGCTGCCGTAGGCCGCGGGCAGGTCGGCCAGATAAGTCTTCACAGGGGTGTCGAGCATCAACCGGCCTGACTGGACAAGGTCCATGATGATTGTTCCGGTAACCGGCTTCGAAAGTGAAGCAAGACGGTGAACACTATCCGTCCGGAGGGACACGTTCTGCTCGATGTCGGCGAAGCCGAGCGCTCTGGAGTAGAGGATTACGTTATTCGTAGAAACGGCCACTGACAGGCCTGGGCAACGGGTGGCCTTGAAGGCGGCATCTACGATTCGGTCGAGCCGGGTTGCGATGGCGGCTGTTTCGCCCTGAGCCCGTAGTATCGCGGTCACGATCGACAGTACCGCCCAGGCACAGAACGCCCTACGAAGCATCATGTTTGGCAGACGCAAACCGGAGCAATACGGTTGCTCCCGCGTGATCGCTTCGCGCAGGCAGCGGCGGTCCCCTCTGCTGCGTTCGCGGCTGGCCGGCGGCGGTAATCAACCGCCGCGCATCACCGCGGACGCAGCGTGGAGGCCCGCACCACCAGCCGGGGCTCGAGGAGCACCGTTTTGGGACGCCCCGGCGAACCCTTTTCCAATAGGGCCAGCGCCATCCGGGCGGTGCGTTCCCCGATGGCGTCGCTCTGCTGGTCAACGCTGGTCAGCGGAACGCGCAGAAAATCCGCATAGGCCACGTTGCCGCAACCGGCGATGGCCACGTCGTCGGGGACGCGCAGACCGGCCTCCAGGACGGCCTTCATCGCGCCCATGGCGGTGGGGTCGTTGTAACAGAATACGCCGTCGGGCGGTGCGGCCAGCGCCAGCAGGCGTTGCATTGCCTTGTAGCCGCTGGCGTCGCCGGCATCGTCTCCGTGCTCCCGCATCTCGATATACTCGGGCGTAACCGCGATACCCCGCGCGCCCAGCGCGCGCCGGAAGCCGTCGGCGCGGCCTAACGCGGTACTCACGTGCGGGCCGCCGATGTGGGCGATCCGCCGGCACCCGGCATCGATGAGGTGCGCCGTGGCCAGTTCGCCGACCGCCGCATCGTCGACGCCCACGAAGTTGGCCCCGAGGCCGTCGAACTTGCGGTCGATCAGGACATAGGGAATCTTCTGCTCTTCCAGGCGGTGGAAGGTATCCACGGTGGATTGCGTCGACGCTACAATCAGCACGTCCACGCGGCGCGCCAGAAGCTGCTCGATCTCCTGCCGCTCCAGTTCGGGGTCATCCTCGGAAGAAGACAGCACGAGGCTGTAGCCTTTCTTGCGCAACCCGTTGGAAAGGCCCTTGGCCACCTGGCCGAAAAACGGGTGAACCAGGTCGGGCACCACCAGCCCGGCGATGTAGCTGCGGCCGGTGACCAGAGCGCGCGCCGCAAGATTCGGGCGGTAGTTCAGCTCCTTCATGCGCTGGAGGACGCGCTGGCGCGTTTCCTGGCTGATGTCCGGGTGATCGCGCAGGACTTTCGAGATGGTGACCACGGAGAGATTGAGGTCTTTGGCGATATCTTTGAGGCGGGCGGGCATGTGGGATCCGCGAGTCTCCATTCTATCCCCATACGGGAAGAGACTCCGAGTTGCCCCGCGGATGCACAAGGCGGAGGCGGCGGAGGCTCATGCCACGAGCTATCGGGCGGCGGGTGGTTCCTGGTCGCTGGGAATGCCGGCGACATGGCGGAAGAACGCCACGCTCCGGTTGACCCAGGATGCTTCATGCCCGATGGTCAGGCTGCTGGCATTCTTACCGGTGCGCGCCATGCCGTAATACCGCCAGATGCCTTCCGATTCGCGATCCAGGTAATAGATGGACTGCATCTCGCCCGGGTGAAAGAGCGGAATGAACAGATATTTCATCACAGTGACGTTGGCCACGTCGAACACGAGCCGGTCCGCGGTGACCTCCGCGATGTGCAGCCGGAAGACGGCTTTGCCAGAGAGGTTGTCCGCCTGCTGGAAGTAGAGCACGTTGCCGGGCGTCAGTTCCTCCAGCATAAAGTCTTTGCGCCGCTGATTCCCCTGCGCGCTGGTCACGGCGTAGGCGTCGGGGATCAGGGTCTGCCACTGTTTGTGCGTGGTGGACCAATAACGCATGCCGGCCAGCGAGGAAACCGCGCCGCTGTGGAGCAGCAGATCCTCGATTCCCGAGGCATGGTAAAATCGCGCGGCGGTGGTGACCAACGTCGAAAAGCCCTCGCCGGTCCATCCGGTACAGGCGGGCGGACGCCAGTGCTCGCCGAGTTCGGCAGTGCTCCAGAACTTCACCGCGGGTGAATCGGCCAGGCTGGGATGGGGCGGAATGGAGTCCACGCCGCAGGGCGGCTGCGGCCCGGACTGTACATCCCCGTACGCGCAGCAGCAGAGCAACGCCAGAAAGCAGATGGAGAAGGACCGCACCTCCCGATGATAGCGGCAATTCCCGCCCACGTCTGTGCGGAGCGCCCCATTATGGCGGACCTCGGCCTACTGCTTCTCGCGAACCTGCACGTAGCGCGCGGTCTTGGGGTTCTCCTTGTTCCATTGGGGGGCCTGCGCGCTGTTGGCCATTTCCAGGACGCCGAGCGCTACGGTGACGTCCACCTTGGCCAGGTTATCGTAGTCCAGCTTCTGCCACTCGTCGCCGGGCTGGTGATAATCGGGGAAGATGTAGCTGACGGAGAGCGTGGTGGAGGGGATGCCGGCGTCGGCGAAGGTGGCGTTGTCGCTGCGCCCGAAAAACGAATCGCTGTTCTGTTCGTGTTTGATCACCTGCACGCCGGTCAGGGCGCCGGCCCTGGCGAAGGTGGCGGCGATGTCGGTATAGTCGAAGCCGGTCAGATTGAACTGCGACACTTTGGGGCCTTCGGTGTCGTCGGTGCGGCCCAATTGTTCGAGGTTGATATCGGCGACGGTTTTGGCGATGGGGAAGATGGGGTGGCCGGTATACCAGCGGGCGCCGAGTCCGCCCACTTCCTCGCCGAATACCGTGACGAAGACGATGGTGCGCCTGGGCTTCTCCGGGAGTTCAGACAAGGCGCCGGCGACCGCGATGACGCTGGCGGTGCCGGAAGCATCGTCGTTGGCGCCGTTGTAGATGCCGTCGCCCTGTGCGTTGGGACGGACGCCGAGGTGATCGTAGTGGCCGGTCACGATGACGTAGGTATCCTTCAACTGCGGGTCTGTTCCGCGCAGCACGCCGGCCACGTTGCGCAATTTCACGGGCGTCACCAGGGGCGGCGCGATATGCGCCGATACGGTGGCATCCATGGGTCCGGGCCTGGCGGCGGCCAGGTAAGCGTGAATCGCCTTGTCCCACACGTTGAGGACGGGCACCTTGGGCGCGGGCGCGGTAGCGTCGCGCAACGGCACGCGGGCGTTGGGATTGGCCGGTTGCGCGGCGGCGCGCACCATCACCACCATGGCGGGCTCCAGTTTTGCGGCCAGCGTCAGGATGCGGCGCTGCGACTGAAATCCGGCCATGCCGCCGCCGGCACCATCGGGCATCTCCACCAGCAGGACCTTGCCGCGCACTTGCTCGGCGGTGAGGGCATCGAGCGCCGCCGTGTCGCTCAACGAGACTTTGAAGGCGGCGGCGCGATTGAGGCCGGTGGCCACGGCCTCTTGAATCGCCACGGTGCCCGGGCCGGCGCTGGCGGTGTCATTGGCGGTGAACAGCGTGAACTCGAGACCTTCCGGATTCGGCTTGACGGATTGGTAGGCGGCAATCTGGAAGTAGCCGTCGTCGCCCACCGGTTCCAGTCCGGCGCGGCGGAACTGCGCGGCAATGTACTCAGCCGCGAGGTCGAGCCCGGGCGACGGAGTGGCTCGGCCCTGGAGGGCGTCGGACGCCAGAAAGGAGACGTCGGCCTTGAGATCGTTAGGGCGCACGCGCGCGGCGATGCGCTGGGCGAGCGGAGGGAGGACTTGGGCCGCCAGGATGCCGGCGGCGGCGAGAGCGGCGAACGGGAGTTTTGCGCAACGCACGAACCTATGATAACCGCCGTGGGCCTACTTCGGCAGGTTGATGACGCCGCGGCAGTTGGTGGCGCCGCAGCGGCACTTGACGCGTTCGATGTCGTTGGCGAAGCGGTAGTCCACGGTCAGTTCCTCGCCGCGGCGAATGGCGCGCCTGCTCATGTAGAGGATGTGCCCCTTGAAGTTCATGGAGCGGAGATTGGGATCGCAACTGTGGTTGATGATCTCGGCGCCGCTGCCGCCGAAGGCTCCGTCGAGTGTCCAATAATCGTCCAGAGTGAAGAGGTAAGTGATTGATCCATCGCCGCGCCGCTTGGTCTCGCGGCGGCTGATTCTCTCGCCGGTGTACTCGATGACCTTGCGCTGAGGCGGGATGGCTTCGTCGGCATAGACCCCGCGACGGTGAATGCTGGACTCGCGGATGGAGAGCTTGAACCGGGCGTAGCGCGGATCGATCGCCGGTTTTTTGATGAGGACGGTTCCCATGATTTGTGGTCTATCAGATTGTAGCGGAGGCGAGGCGGCTGTGGCATTAGTTGCTCCCTCACCCTCACCCCCCTCACCCGGCAGAGCCGGAACCAACGAGGTTCCCCCTTCAACGCAGAGGCGCAGAGAACGCAGAGATAAGCTTTGCCTCCGGCTGCGCCGGATTGAACAGGCTGTGACTGGGGCGTGGCAAAGCGGCGGTATGCTGCGAGAGGACACGGCCGCAGTTACGGCCCTTTTACCA
>JADGNS010000388.1 GCA_017883355.1 Candidatus Solibacter sp. | reverse complement strand
GCCTCTGTCCAGTGCCCGTCCCTTCCGCCTCCGCGCGCATCACCCGCCAAAGCCTCTCAACATGTTCGCGCTCGGTGAGCAGGGCGCCGATGGAGACACGGACCATCCACTGTCCGTTGAGGATCGCCGGCGTGAGGTACGCTTCACCCGAGCGATTGATGCGGTCGGCCCACGCCCGCGTGTGGGCGTCCAGCGCCTCGCCGGTCAGCCCCGGAGGCTCGTGCCGGACACACAAAGTCTGCAGCGGAACCGGCGCCAGCACGCGCCAGTGAGGTGTCTGGCCGACGCAGGCGAGCAGCCACTGCGCGTTGGCCAGATCGCGGCGCAGGCGGGCCTGCAAACCGGCGACCCCCTGCTCGCGGATCAGGAACCAGAGCTTCAAGGCGCGGAAGCGCCGTCCCAGCGGCAGCCCCCAGTCGCGCAGGTTCTTCACCTTGTCGTCGGCGGCGGAGCGCAGATAGCTGGGACTGGTGGACATGACGCGGATCAGGTGCTCGGGATCGCGCACGTAGTAGAGCGAGCAATCGAAGGCCACGCCGAGCCACTTGTGCGGATTGAGCACCAACGAATCGGCGCCTTCGATTCCCTCCCACATCCAGCGGCATTCGGGAAGCACCATGGCGGAGCCCGCCATGGCGGCGTCGACGTGCAGCCAAAGGCCGTATTGCCGCGCAATCCGCGCCATGGCGGCGATGGGGTCGAGCGCCGTGGTCGCCGTGGTCCCCGTGGTGCCGACGATGGCGCAGGGTTTGCGCCCGCCCGCGAGATCGGCGCGGATGGCCTCTTCCAGGGCGTCGGGGCGCAGGGCGAAGTGCTCGTCGTTGGAAATGTGGCGTACGTTCTCGCGGCCGAAACCGGCGAGCAGCGCCGCCTTATCCACGGAGCTGTGGCTGTGGTCCGAAGTGTAAACTACCAGCGGTTGCGCTTCCGATTGCAGGCCGCCGCGGTTCAGGCCGAAGTTGGTGGCGCGCTCGCGGGCGCAGAGCAGCGCGACCAGGGTACAGGTCGAAGCGGTGTCCTGAATCACGCCGCT
Organism: Candidatus Solibacter sp.; assembly: GCA_017883355.1. Lineage (GTDB taxonomy): Bacteria > Acidobacteriota > Terriglobia > Bryobacterales > Bryobacteraceae > Solibacter. The sequence goes on along the minus strand of JADGNS010000388.1, from coordinate 4,535 downwards.
CCATTGCGCGGAGAGACCGGTCATGCGGCGCATCCAATCGGTCACCACTTCTTCGACTTCGGTGAGCGCCGGACTGGACTGCCAGGAGAGACCGAGGACGCCGAGACCGGTGGAGACATAGTCGCCCAGCACGCTCGCGAGTTCGCCGTTGGAAGGGAAATAGCCGAAAAAGTTGGGATGCTGCCAGTGGGAGAGGCCGGGCATGACGATACGGTCGAGATCGGCCAGGATGGCGTCGAAGGGTTCGGGCGATTGCGGCGGGTCGGCGGGCAGGGCGGCTTTGATTTCGCCCGGCGCGGTGCGCGCCATCACGGGGCGTTGGCCGACGGTGGCCCGGTAGTCGGCGATGCGGTCGATGATCTGGTGGCCGAGGCGGCGAAACTCTTCGGGAGTCATAGGCGTGTCTTTTCTAACATAGCGTGGCGGGCGAAGGCCTGTGTCGCGAGATACACTCTGGGCGGCGCGCCCGGGGCGCCGGAAGGGCTGCCGCCTGGATTTCAGGCACTTTTGCCTCTTGAGCCATAGGCCGGAACCATGCGAGAATATCGCGAGACGGCGTTCGACAGTCCTGACGAATATGCAGCCGAGCATGAAGCCGAAAGAAAGGGCGAGACCGCTTTTCGATCCCAAGCTCGTCCTGTCCAAGGTTCGCGCCGGAAAGGCCACCGCGGCTTACCGGAAGGGCCAGGCGGTGTACTCGCAGGGCGACCCGGCGGACTCGATTTTCCATATCCAGAAGGGCAAGGTGAAGCTCACCGTGGTCTCCAGCAAAGGCAAAGAGGCGGTCATCGCGCTGCTGGCGGCGGGCGACTTCTTCGGCGAGGGTTGCCTGGCCGGGCAGGTTAAGCGGATGTCCACGGCTACCGCCATGACCGACTGCGTGACCGTGCGTCTGGACAAACCGGAAATGATCCGGGTGCTGCGCGATGAGCCGGGCTTTTCCGAACTGTTCCTGTCCTATCTGCTTTCCCGTAACATTCGCATAGAGGAGGATCTGGTGGACCAGCTCTTCAACTCCAGCGAAAAGCGGCTGGCGCGGGTGCTTCTCCTGCTGGCGAACTTCGGGAAACCCGGGAAAGCCGAGCCGGTGGTGGCGAAGATCAGCCAGGAAATGCTGGCGGAGATCGTCGGCACGACGCGCGCCAGAGTCAACTTCTTCATGAACAAGTTCCGCAAGCTGGGCTTCATCGACTACGACGGCGGCGGACTGCGGGTGCACAGTTTGCTGCTCCACGTGGTCCTCCACGACTGATTCCGCCGGCAGGGTCAATCCGCACAGCGCGTTTCCCGCTGTGTACGTTTTTGTACAGACAAGAAGATAATAGAGTCCTAAAGTTTCTTTTTAGGTGGTGCCTGCGCTGACTTCGGCCCCTCGTGCGCGATGTCGGTGCCACCCCGTAACGAAGGGTAATGAACTCATGATGACTGAACCCTCAGCAATTCAGATCCGCCACCGTATTCGCCCGCTCAGCGTTTTCAGCTTCTGCGGCCAGCCCATCGCTGCGCCGCGCGACGAATATCACATGGCAACCAAGGATCTGCCGCCGTGTACGGAGTGCCAGCGTGCCCGCCAGAGAGCGCAGGAGATGCTCGGCGGCAAACATCGACGCCTGGTCTAACTCCGTGCCGTCCCCGCGACAGGGTTCCCACCCCCTGCCACTTGACGGGGATTTTCGTCTGCGCTTACCATTCACACAACCCGCATCCAACGCCCTCGGTGTGACGGAGGCCGAACCGGGCGGGTAACTGGTACGGACGGTGAGGCAGGCAGCATGAGTAAACAATTCAATCGCAGGGAAGTGTTGGGCGCGGCCGGGGCGGTGCTCCTCGGGCCCGCGTGTACGGCGGCAGACGGCGAAGTAGAGGTGGAGATCTCGCAGGTGAGCGCGCACACCTTCCGGCTGACCGTGGGAGGAGCGCCCGCGGATGACGGCGCTCTGGTGCGGGCGAAGTGGGGCGCGCCGGTGGCGAAGCTCCACGGGAATTTCCCGCCGCGGACGGTGAAGGCGGGTGGCGTGTCGATCCGTCTGTCGTCGAGCCCGCTCGTGCTGACTATCGTCACGGCGAAGGGAGAACCGGTCCAGAAGATTCAGCTCGATGGGGAAACCGGGGCGCTGTCGTTTGTCACCGGGAATACGCCGATCCTGGGCCTGGGCGAAGGCGGCCCGCAGTTCGACCGGCGCGGGTCCCTCGACCGCATGCGCAGCGGGCAGGGCGGATATCAACTGCGCACCTTCGGCGGGCGCGTGCCCATCCAGTGGCTGGTCGGGACAGGTGGCTGGGCGATGTTCATCCACGCGCCCTATGGCACGTTCGATTTCACCGAAGCGGAAAGCAAATTCCTGCCACCCTCGAAGGAAGGCTCGCTGCCCCTGGACCTTTTCTTCGTGACCTCGAAAGAGCCCACGATCCTCATGGCCGAGTACGCGCGGATCACCGGACTTGCGGAGTTGCCGCCGCTATGGAGCTTCGGCTATCAGCAATCGCATCGCACGCTGGCCAGCCGCGAGGCCGTGCTGGCCGAGGCCAGGACCTTCCGCGAGAAAAAGCTGCCCTGCGATACGTTGATCTATCTCGGCACGGGATTTTGCCCGTCGGGTTGGAACACCAACAATGGCGAATTCACGTTTAACCAGAAGGTTTTCCCGGATCCGAAGGCGATTTTCGATCAATTGCACCAGGACCATTTCAAGGTGGTGCTGCACGTGGCGTATCCCACCGGGATTCGCGAGATGCGCGGCGCGGCCACCGATGTCTGCGACCCCAAGCAGCGCGCCGAAGTGCAGCCGGGCTGCTACTGGGACATGCACCGTCCGGTGCTGAATACCGGAGTGGACGGCTGGTGGCCGGACGAAGGCGACGCGTTGAATACGCCGTCGCGGCTGGTACGCAATCGCATGTACTGGGAAGCGTCGCAGATGGACCGCCCCAACCAGCGCCCCTTCGCGCTGCATCGCAACGGGTACGCGGGGATGCAGCGCTACGCCAGCTTCCTGTGGAGCGGCGACGTAAACTCCCAGTGGGAGACGCTGCGCAATCACATCCCGATCGCCGTGAATACCGGCCTGACGGGCATTCCGTACTGGGGCACGGATATCGGGGGCTTCGTGCCCACGAAGGAGTTGACCGGCGAGCTGTACGTGCGCTGGTTCCAGTTCGGCGCCTTCAATACGCTGTTCCGCTCGCACGGGCGCACCTGGATGCTGCGCCTCCCGTGGGGTTGGAATACCGGCGAAACAGGCCCCATCGAGACGCCCAACGTGCCGCTCGATCCGAAGGAATTGCACAACGCGCAAGTGGAGCCCATCTGCCGCAAATATCTCGAGCTGCGCTACCGCCTGATGCCGTATCTCTACAGCGCGGTGCGCGAGTGTACCCGCTCCGGCATGCCGGTGATGCGCGCCATGTGGCTGCACTATCCCGAGGACGCCTCCGCGGTGGCGCGCGGCGACCAATTCCTGTGGGGACGCGACTTGCTGGTGGCGCCGGTGGTGGAGCAGGGTGCAACGGCGCGCAAAGTCTATCTGCCGCGCGGCGTCTGGTACGATTTCTGGAACGGCGAGCGCGTGGAGGGCGGCCGCGAAATCACGCGCCCGGTGGATTTAGAGACCACGCCGATCTACGTGCGCGCGGGAGCCATCGTGCCCATGGGTCCGTTGAAGCAGTACACCGCGGAGAAGGTGGAGGGCCCCATCGCCGTGACGGTGTACCCGGGGGCGAATGGGGCGTTCCTACTGTACGAGGACGACGGCGCCTCGTTCGACTATCGCAAGGGCGAGTGGATGGGATTAGAGATGGCGTGGAACGATGCGCGCAAGACGCTGTCGGTGAAACTGGCGCGCGGATCGAAGCTGCTCGGCACGCGCCCGCTCGAATTGAAGCTGGGCAGCGCAACGAAGCGGGCGACCTTCGAAGGTCGGCCGCTGGCCGTGACGTTTTAGGTGGCATAAGGCTCCGCCTTGTGCATCCGAGCGAAGCTCGGACGTCTTTGTCTTCTCCAACCGGAACATTGCTATGATGTTCGGTCCACTTGCCAGATGGAGGAATCATGCCGTTCAAGAACTCGACAGCTACGTTGCTGATTGGTATTTGCGCCGCGGCCTTGTGCGCCGGCGCTTTGGTTTCGTTGAAGGCGCAGCAGCCCGCCCCGGGCGGGCGCGGCGGCGGACGCGGGGGCGCCGGCTCGAGCGTCTTCACTGCGGCCGATTCGAATAAAGATGGGTTTGTCACACGCGACGAACTGAAGGCGGCCCTTGCCAGGTGGCTCGCCGACGGCGACGCGGGCAAGACAGGCTCGGTGACGCAGGATCAGCTCGCGGCCGCTTTGAATGCCGCCTTCCCGCAGCCAGTGGCGCCTGCCGGCGGTGGTGGCGGCCGGGGCGCCGCGCCGCAAAATCAGACCCCCAAACCGGAAGATGTGGAGAAAATGATGGGCGCATTGCCCGACAAGGCGCCCGCCAAGCCGAAGCAGCCTCGCAAGGTGCTGGTGCTGGCCAAGGCCTCGGGCTTTGTGCACTCCTGCATCCCGCTGGCGG
>JADGNS010000387.1 GCA_017883355.1 Candidatus Solibacter sp. | reverse complement strand
TTGGCGCCGGTTGCCTTCACCGCCTGCTCCACGGTATCGAACACCGGCAAATCCAGGTGTTTGGATCCGCCCTTGCCGGGGACCACGCCGCCCACTACGGTGGTGCCGTAGGCGATGGACTGCTGGGCATGGAAGGTGCCTTCCCGGCCGGTGAATCCCTGGACAATCAGTCTTGTATTTTTATCTACCAGTATGCTCATGCATTTCCTCGTGGGACCATTTTTCCTTGCGGGGCGGGGTTACTGCGCAGCCAGTTTGACTACCTTCTTCGCCGCGTCCAACATGTCCGCGCCCACCGTGAAATTGAGGCCGGAATCGAGCAGAATCTGCCGGCCGAGTTCCACATTGGTGCCTTCCATGCGGACCACGATCGGCACCTGGATATTGAGGTCGCGCGCGGCGCCCACGACGCCGCTGGCCAGCGTATCGCAGCGCAAGATGCCGCCGAAGATGTTGATCAGCACCGCTTTCACATGGTGATCGGAGAGCAGAATGCGGAACGCGTTCTTCACCTGTTCGGCGCTCGCGCCGCCGCCCACGTCCAGGAAGTTGGCCGGGGAACCGCCGGCGAACTTGATGATGTCCATGGTGGCCATGGCGAGTCCGGCGCCGTTGACCATGCAGCCCACCGTGCCATCCAGCTTGATGTAATTCAGCCCGTACCGCGAAGCCTCGACCTCCAGCGGATCTTCTTCGTTGAGGTCGCGGAGTTCCACCAGTTCCTTGTGGCGGTAAAGCGCGTTGTCGTCGAAGGTGATCTTGGCGTCGAGCGCGTAGACTTTGCCGTCCTTGGTGAGGATGAACGGGTTGATCTCCGCCAGCGATGCGTCCGCCGAGTAGTACGCTTTGGAGAGGGCCGTCATGGCCGCCGCCGCGGCATTTACGCTTGTCCCGGGGATGCCGATGCCGAATGCCAGCTTGCGCGCCTGGTAAGGAGCGAGACCGGGGAACTCCATGGTCTCCTTCAGGATCAGTTCCGGGGTGTTGGCGGCGACGTCTTCGATATCCATGCCGCCCGCCGCCGAGGCCATGAAGACCGGCTTGCCCTGCACGCGGTCGAGCACGATGCCGAGGTAGAGTTCGCGCTCGATGGGAAGCGTCTCTTCGATGAGCAGGCGTTGCACCACGCGGCCTTCCGGACCGGTCTGGTGGGTGATCAGCGTCATCCCCATGATCTTGCGCGCCAGTTCGAGCGCCTCGACGGCATCTTTGGCCACCTTGACGCCGCCGCCCTTGCCGCGCCCGCCGGCGTGGATCTGCGCCTTGACCACCACGCTTCCGCCGAGCGCTCTGGCGGCCGCTTCCGCCTCTTCCACCGTGTACGCCACCTGGCCTCGCGGCACAGGGACGTTGTACTTGGCCAGGATGGCCTTTGCCTGATACTCGTGAATTTTCATGGAATCGCTGTGTTAGCCTACAGAAAACCCAATATATCATGTCGCTTCTGCCGTACCTGTTCCGCCTCGTCTCCGCACACGATCTGCCGGCCGCCGACGCCGAAGCCGCCATGCAGATCATCCTGCGCGGCGAGGCCAGCCATCCGCAGATCGCCGCCTTCCTGATCGCCCTCAAAATGAAGGGTGAAACCGTCGACGAACTGGTGGGTTTCGCGCGCGCCATGCGGCGGATGGCGGTCCCCATCGACGCCGGTCTGGCGGGCGAAACCCTGCTCGACACCTGTGGCACGGGGGGCGACGGCGGCAACACGTTCAACATCTCCACGGTGGCCGCTTTCGTGGTGGCGGGCGCCGGGGTACACGTGGCCAAGCACGGCAATCGCTCGATCTCGAGCCAGTGCGGCAGCGCCGATCTGTTGGAAGCCTGGGGCATCGCGATCGATCTGCCGCCCGCCGCGACGGCGCGCGCTATCCGCGAGGTGGGCATCGGATTTCTCTTCGCCCCGGCGGTCCACACCGCCATGAAGCACGCCCAACCGGTGCGTGTCGATTTGAAAATGCGCACCGTGTTCAACCTGCTCGGGCCGCTGACGAACCCCGCCGGCGCCACGGCGCAACTCATCGGCGCGCCTTCGCTCGATGCCGCCGAACTGATGGCGGGGGCGATTGCGGCGCTCGGTATGCGGCGCGGGTTCGTGGTGCACGGCTCGGACGGACTGGACGAGATCACCACCACCGGAGCGACGTCCGCCTGGGAGATCCGCGACGGGGTAGTGGAAGCGCGGATCCTGGAGCCTGCGGATTTCGCGGTGCCGATTGCGAAGGCGGAGGACTTGCGAGGCGGGGACCGGCAGGTGAATCTGGAAATCGCCAACCGGGTGCTCGGGGGCGCACGAGGTCCCGAGCGGGATATCGTACTGGTGAACGCCGCCGCGGCGCTGGTGGCCGCGGGGAAAGCGGAGACGTTCCTGGAGGGGATGGCGCTGGGCGTGGTGTCGATCGATTCGGGGGCGGCGAGGGGGAAGGTGGCGGCGCTGGCGGGGTTTAGGGAGTGAGGGTGGGACTGCGGGATCTCGCAAGCGCCCCTCCAGCGGGCAAACGCGCTTTCTCTGGCTAGATTACAGCAAGCCTTTGAGCCGTGCCCTGAACTCGGTGGTGAATACGTCCTTGGCTATCGCGTCTTCGAATAGCGTAAGCAGATCTTCTTCTGAAAGATCAAGCGGCCGTGTGGCGAGGCGGCCGTCCTTCCACCATGAGAATCGGATTTCTTCCGTCCGGCTCTTCTTGATCAGCAGGCGTTCAATCCTTCCCTCGGAACCGGTGGGCCATTTCTTCACTCCTGGTTCGCGCAGTTCTGTGGCGTATTTCGTGTCTCTCACGACGCAACCTCCCTTCCTACTTCGCCCTCTCCCGCGGGCTTTCGTTGAAAATGCTCAACAGTTCTTCGAAGTCGGAGTTCATCGCTTCCGCCGGCGCCGCGCCCATGTGCATCGACCGCCATCTGCCACGCCGCCGCGAAGATCGCCTCCGCACCCGGGCGCTGCCAGTACTAGATGTCGAAGGACCGGTCCATCCCGGAAATTCGCCCGTACCGTTCCATCACGAATACGGGTCGCGGCTTTTCCGAAGTAGTGTCCACCGCTCTATTGTACCTGTCAGGCTCTGTCACACCGGGTCCACGGACTGTTCTAGTCTAGTAAGGATGGCTGCACGCTCCAGCGGCAAAGATTCCGCGCCGAATCCGAAGAAGACCCAGGCGCCCGCCCCCGATCTCGACGATCCCAGTCTCTATGTGAACCGCGAACTCGGCCTGCTGAGCTTTCAGTGGCGCGTGCTGGAAGAGGCGCGCGATGCCTCGAATCCGCTGCTCGAACGCATCAAGTTCCTGGCTATCGTCGGCTCTAACCTGAATGAGTTCTTCATGGTCCGGGTGGCCAGCCTGAATGCGCAGATGGACGCGGGCATCGCCGAATTCGGCCCGGACCGGATGAGCCCGAGCGCGCAACTGGTGGCCATCCGCCGCGAGGTGAAGCGCCTGGTGGAGGCGGCCCACCAGTGCCTGGAAAAGGAATTGCGACCTGCCCTGGCCGACGAGGGCATCCATGTCGTCCCGTACTATGAGCTCAATGACAAGCAATTGCAGGTGTGCAAACGGTACTTTGCGGAGATTATTTTCCCGGTGCTCACGCCGCTGGCGTTCGACCCGGGACGGCCGTTCCCGCACATCTCCAATCTCAGCCTCAACCTGGCCGTCCTGATCCGCGATGCGGGCGGCGACGAGCGATTCGCGCGCGTCAAGGTGCCCGATTCGCTGCCCGCGCTGGTGCCTTTGACGCGCTCGCACCGGCCAACGAACAAACGGTCGCGGACGCGCCGCCAGGAATCCTATGTCTGGATCGAAGAGGTGATTGCGGCCAATCTGGACGCCCTGTTCCCCGGCATGCAGATCATCGACGCGCACCCGTTCCACGTGACGCGCGACGCCGATATCGCGATCAAGGAACTGGAAGCGGAAGATCTGCTGGAAACCATCGAGGAGGGGGTGCGGCAGCGCAAGTTCGGCAGCGTGGTGCGTTTGCAGGTGAATCAGGAGATGCCGCAGCACATCCTGCAGATCCTCAAGACGAATCTCGAACTGGAAAGCGGCGAGGTCTACCGGGGCAAGGGGTTGCTTGGCCTGAGCCGGCTGTTCGCGCTGGCGCAGGTGGACCGCCCCGACCTGAAGTACAAGCCGTTCCTGCCGACTTCGCCTCCGGAACTCAAGCCCACTTCGGATGAAGAGGACATGTTTACGCTCATCCGGCGGCGCGACATCCTGCTGCACCACCCGTTCCAATCGTTTCAGCCGGTGGTGGATTTTCTGCGCCAGGCGGCGCGCGATCCCGACGTGCTGGCCATCAAAGTGGTGCTCTACCGGGTGGGGCGCAATTCGCCGGTAGTGGAAGCGCTGCTGGAGGCCATCGAGGAAGGCAAGCAGGTGGCCGTGCTGATGGAACTCAAGGCACGTTTCGACGAAGAGAGCAACATCGAGTGGGCCAAGACGCTGGAAAAAGCCGGCTGCCATGTAGTCTATGGCTTGCTGGGGTTGAAGATTCATTGCAAAGCGGCGATGGTGTTGCGGCGCGAGGGGGACGCCATCCAGCCGTATCTGCACCTGGCTACCGGCAACTACAACGTGGTGACCGCGCACCTCTACACCGATATCGGCATGTTCACCTGCAATCCGGAGATCGCCGCCGACACCATCGATCTCTTCAACTTTCTGACCGGCTACTCGGCCAAGCGGGACTACCTGAAACTGCTGGTGGCGCCGGTCAACCTCCGCGAGCGCATCGAAGCCCTGATCCAGCGCGAGATCCAGCATCATGCCAAGGACGGCAAAGGCCACCTGGTCTTCAAAATGAACGCGCTGGTGGATCCCAAGGTGATCCGCTGTCTGTATCGCGCTTCGCAGGCGGGGATCCGCATCGATCTGCTGGTCCGCGGGATCTGCTGCCTGCGGCCCGGGGTTCCGGGGGTGAGCGACACGGTACGAGTGACCAGCATCGTGGGACGCTTCCTGGAACACAGCCGCGTCTTTTATTTCCGCAACGGCGGCAAGGAGGAGGTCTATCTGGGCAGCGCGGACCTGATGCCGCGCAACCTGAACCGCCGCGTGGAGTTAATCTTCCCGGTGGAAGACGAGGAGTTGATGCGGCGCATCCGCGACGAGATCCTGGCGGAGTATCTGGTAGATAACGTCAAGGCGCGCCGCATGATGCCGGACGGCAGTTACAAGCGCGCGGCGCGCGGCGACGGGCAGGCCGCGCTCAGCAGCCAGGAGATCCTGATGGGGATGACGCCGCGCGGGCGCAAGAAGGCGAAGCTGGTGTGGTAAGCGGGATCAGCCTCCGGCTTGTCCATCCGAGCGCCAGCTCGGACTTCTCCAGCCCTGTCCGCCGCTGCTACGCGGCCGGTTGCATCGTCTCTTTGCCGCCCTCGCTCATGGGGAGCCGAATAATGAAAGTGGTTCCCACGCCGAGTTCGGTTTCAAAACGGATAGTCCCGCGATGTTTCTGGACGATCACCGTGTGCGCAATGGCAAGGCCCTGTCCGGTGCCCTTGCCCACCGGCTTGGTGGTGAAGAACGGGTTGAACACATTGGCCCGCGCAGCCTCCGGAATGCCCGTACCGGTGTC
>JADGNS010000386.1 GCA_017883355.1 Candidatus Solibacter sp. | reverse complement strand
GCGGCGGACGCCGGAGGCGATCAAACTGCGAGCCGGGGCAGGGCAATCAGGCGAGCTGCTCCAGTTCCGTCTTAAGCATGGCTACGTACTCGTCTTCTTCGGCAACCACCTCTCGGCACAGTTCGTTTTCGAGCCCCGCCGGGAGTTCGCTCGCTAGCCGCCGGAAGTGCTCCCGCGCGCGCTGTTCCATTTCGAGCGCCGCCTTATACAGATCCGCGAGCCCCGAGTCCTCTCTCACCCGGATGCCCTGGAACGGCCAGTCGGCGAGCAGTTTTTCTTCATTGGCGGCGAAGTCGACCATCTCCCGCTCCAGGCGGGCGTGGTACTTCTCCTCCAATTCGTAAAGATGCTCCAGTCCGGCTTCGTAGAGACGCTCGAGGACGATGCACTGCTCCGGTGTGGTGGCCCTTTCTCGCGCCAGCTTGAAGAAGTGGTATGAATTCAGTTCGAACTGCACGGCGTCGTGGATGGCGTGGAAGCGCATGCAATCGCCCAAGTCGCGATCGGGGATCACCTCCAGTTCACCACCGCACATAAAACACTTCCCGTAGGGGACAGCCAAGCCGGTGGTTAGTTTGAAACAACTCAAGCACCGCCACGCGTAGCGGACCTGCGCGCAGCAGATCTCGTCTTCGTCCAGCAGCCTGTGGCACTTCGGGCAAGAGGACGGCATATCACACACTCCTCCCTGGTGCGCCCGGCACGTTTCGCGTTTGGACGCACCAATCCAGTAAGCGAAACCTCGCTCTCCACCACGGCGAGGCCACATGCCTGCGCGCTCCAGCTAATACCTTCTGCGGCAGGCGGTTCTTATCAGGATTTCCAGTTTGGAATTCCTGCCGGGCTAAGTATACACCTCCTGGCGCAGCGACAACAAGAGTTATCGAACTTAATAGTTGAATACCTGAAAGACCGAAAATGGTTATAATTCCAGCTATGATGGTCGAGCGCGCGGCTGCCCCCTTCCAGATCTGCGGGTCTTGCCGACGCGCATGGCCGACCTGGGAGGGGTTCGTCCTGGATCCGGCCGTGCGTCTGCTGGGTCTACAATCCGAAATCGCCAATCCGGATTTCAACCTGCTGGTATTCGAACACGGATGCGGCAGTTCCATCTCGATCCTCTCCAGACGACTGCGCCACCTTCTGCCCGCACCGGAACCGGGCGACGCGCCTGCCCTGCTGATGGGCACCGACCAATGCAGGGGGCACTGTCTCCGTTTGGGAGACCTGGAGGCGTGTGACGCGCCCTGCAGCAACGCGCGGGACCGTGAGCTGATCCTGCTCCTGCTGCGCATGACGAAAGGGGGAATTCGGGCTTAGCAAGGGCCAGGCAACGGGAAAAACCCGCCTAAAAGGCGGCTTGCAGCCAAGATTGGCTGCCCCACATCTCGTCTGGGCTTCAATTTAAGGCTCGATTGTCCTATAATCATGCCGGGCGGTTCCCGGCGCAGGACGGACGTGTGGCTGAGGCGCCGCCGGCGGGAAGGAGGTTTGCATGTCCGCAAAAATACTCCTGATCGATGACGATCAAGATTTCCGGGCCTCCGTGAGGTCGCTTCTCGAAGGTCACGGCTACGAAGTTTGCGAAGCCGCCTCCGGACACGAAGGCTTGCGGATGATCGTGGAATACAAACCCGATGTCGTCATGGTGGACATCATGATGGAGACGTCAATGGAGGGGTACGGCGTCACCCACGCGCTCAAATACCTGGACGAATACGCGGAGTATCGCCAGATCCCCGTGTTCATGGTCTCTTCCATTGAGGAGAGCCCGGATGAGCGCTTCCCGATGTCGCCCGAGGCCGAAATGATCCGGCCCGACAGATACCTGACGAAGCCCCTCGATATTCCCAAATTCCTCGAAGTTCTGGAGAGGACCGTGGGGGTGGGCAAAGGGACCTCGACCTGAGATCCGCCGGAATCGGGGTCCGGTGGTTCGGTAGAAGGTGCGATGGGTGAAGCGGCTGCGCCGGAGACAGTGGTAGTCATCGACGATGACTACGCGATGCGGCTCTCATGCTGCAAGATTTTGTCGAAGATGGGTTTCGGCGTCGAGGCCTTCGAGGACGGGACCCGCGGCCTGGAAGGCGTCGGACGGCTGAAGCCGGGGCTGATCGTGGTGGACCTCAAGATGCCGGGGATCAGCGGTATGGAAGTGATCTCCCGCGTCCACGAGATCGATCCGCAGATCACCATTGTGGTGATTACGGGGTACGCGACCATCGACACGGCGGTAGAGGCGATGAAATGCGGGGCCTATGATTTCCTGCCCAAGCCATTCTCTCCGGATGAGCTGCGATTGATTGTCAACCGGGGGTTGGAGCGGCGCCGGCTCTCGCTCGAGTCGCAGCGGTGCGAGGTCGAGCGCGCCATGCTCAAGCGGCGCTTCGTCACGTTCGTATCGCATCAGCTCCGGACGCCGCTGGTGGCGATTCATCAATACCTGGATGTGTTGAAGCACCTTGGCGATACCGCGGAGGTGGCCGCCAAGAGAGAGGAATGGATCGATCGCTGCCTCAAGCGGACCGACGAGCTACAGAGCCTGATTGCGGACTGGCTGACGCTGGCCAGAGTCGAGGGCGGCACGCTCACGAAAGAGCGGATCAAGGTGGACCTCAAGCAACTGCTTCCCGGCATTCTGAAGACCTACGAGGCGATGGCAGCGGGCGAGGGAGTCTCGCTGCATGCCGCGCTTTCGGAGGCGCCGCTGTGCGTGAGCGGCGATTGGAACTGCCTGACGGTCCTGTTCGACAATCTGATCACCAACGGGATCAAGTACAACCGGCCTGGCGGCAAGGTCACGGTATCCGGCTGGCCGGCGGAAGGCGAGGTTGTGGTTACCGTAGGCGACACCGGTGTCGGCATACCGGAACAGTACCGGCCGTTTCTATTCGACGAGTTTTTCCGCATCAAGGACGAAGGCGCCAAGAAGACCACGGGGACGGGACTCGGGCTGCATATTTCGAAGAAGATCGTTGCCGAAATGGCCGGCAGCCTGGATTTCGAGAGTCAACCTGGAACCGGATCCACCTTTCGGGTGCGTGTGCCGGCGTGGCACGAAGCTGACGTCGCGAAAACAGGGAGCTCCGAATGACGAGGGTAGAAAAACGCATACTGATTGTGGACGACGACAGGGATTTTGTCGAAGCCACGCAAGCGTTCCTGGAGGCCAACGGCTTCACCGTCCTGAAAGCGCACAACGGCAAGGACGGAGTGAAACTCGCAAAAATGGAGCGGCCCGACCTCATTCTCATGGACATCATGATGGATGAAAGGACCGAAGGGTTCTTCACGATTCAGGAAATGCGCCGCCAGGAGGAACTGAAGGGCGTGCCGATCTTCGTGATCAGTTCGCTCTACACGGAGATGCCGGATTTCGATAACCCGCCGGACAGGGCGTGGCTGGCGCACGATGAGTTCCTCGCCAAGCCGGTGGACATGGTTCAGTTGGTGGAAAAGATACGGCAGCGAATCGGACAGCCGGCATGAAGAAGCATGATGCGGATTAGTTCGGTAACGCGCCGGCTTTCGCTCAAGTCGCGGCTGATCTTGAGCTACCTGGTAGTTCTGGGGACCGGCGGACTGGTGACCTCGTTCGTCGGCTCCTGGATCGTAAGCACGACGATCATGATGCAGGCGCGTCGGGCGGTGGACCACGATTTCGCCACGGCGAAGACGGTCTACGAACAGCAACTTCAGGCCCTCCGGCTGCCGGTGCAGGTGGCCGCGACGGGCACCACGATCCAGCGGTACCTCCAGACCGGCGACCAGGCGGCACTGTACGCCTATTTGCGGGGCATTCACCGGGATGCCGGCTTCGATTTTCTGAGCCTCACGGATGCCAGTGGACGGGTTGTGTTGCGGGTGTCGCGATCGGGCGACAGCGGCGATGCATCGTCGATCGCGGTGGTGAAGGCGGCGCTGGCCGGCAAGGTGGCTGCTGCCACCGAGGTGCTTTCCGCCGCCCAGCTTGCCGGCGAAGACTCCAGCCTGCCGGCCCGCGCCCGTATCGGGGCGGGGAACGGGGAAGCGAACGAAGGCATGGCCCTGATTGCGGCCGCTCCCGTGGAAGGACCCGCCGGCAACGTTTTGGGCGCTCTGTATGGCGGCCTCCTGTTGAACGGAAGCTCCGTCATCGTCGACCGCGTGTGGACGCTTCTGTTTCGCGGCGACCGCTTCAGGGACGTGGACAGCGGCTCCGTCACCATTTTCCGGAACGGATACCGGATCGCGACCAACGTCCGGACCGTGGCCGGAGAGCGGGCGGTGGGCACAGAGGCATCCGCCGAAGTGCGTGCGGCGGTGCTGAAGCGCGGCGAAATATGGAGAGGCCGGGCCTTCGTCGTGAAGCAGTGGTACATCAGCGAATACGATCCGGTTCGCAACTATGCGGGCGATGTGGTCGGCATGCTCTCCGTCGGCATCCTGGAAAGCACTTACACCTCGATCCGGAACAGCGTGATCCTCTCTTTCTTCCTTCTCGCCACCATCGGGTTTTTGATGATCATCGGCATTACGTATTACATGATCCGGAATATCACCCGCCCGCTCGGGGAGATGGTTTTCGCCACGCGGAATATCAGCGCCGGACGGTTTGACCAGGAGGTGCAAGCGAATTCGCCGGGCGAGATCGCCTTACTGGCCGACTCCTTCAACGCCATGCTCAAGAGCCTGCGGCAGATGAAGGGGGATCTGGAGGAGTGGGGCCGGACTCTGGAAGAAAAAGTGAAGCAGCGCACCGAAGAGCTGGTGGCGATGCAGGCGCGCGTGGCCCAGTCGGAAAGGCTGGCATCGCTGGGCATGCTGGCCGCCGGAGTGGCGCACGAGATCAACAATCCGCTGGGCGGCATCCTGGCCCTGACGGGACTCACCGTGGAGGACATGAAGAAGGAGGATCCGAACCGGGAGTCGCTGGAGGAGGTGATCCGCCAGACGGAACGCTGCCGCGATATCGTCAAGGGACTGCTCGAGTTCTCGCGGCAGTCGAAGGCCAATACCGCCAGGATCGACCTCAACCGAATCCTGCAGGACACGCTGTCGCTGTTGGCGAAACAGGCGCTGTTCTTCAACATCGACGTGGTGAGCGACCTGGACGCGGACCTGCCCGCGGTGATGGCGGACAAGTCCCAGTTCCAGCAGGTCTTCATGAATATCTTCGTGAATGCAGTGCAGGCGATGCACGAGCGAGGCACCATTACCATTGCCTCGCGTCACAACCGGGCAGGCAAATGCGTCGAGGTGGCGATTTCGGACACAGGCGACGGCATACCGGCGGAACAGATCGACCGGATCTTCGATCCGTTCTTCACCACGAAGGAAAGCGGGCAGGGAACCGGCCTTGGCCTGTCGATCGCATACGGCATCGTGACCACCCATCACGGGGCCATCTGGGTCCGGAGCGAAGTGGGCAAAGGCAGCACGTTCACCATCCGCATGCCGGTGGCGGCGGAGACCGGCGCGGAGGTTGAGGCGCAGAGGGGCTGAGCCGAACCAAAATTCATGTGGGGCAGGATGGCAGGGTTACCCTCCGGGTCCGGCCGGTTGGTAACAGTTGGCAAGCGCGCCTCTTGTGCCGGTAAACAACCGGCG
>JADGNS010000385.1 GCA_017883355.1 Candidatus Solibacter sp. | reverse complement strand
CTGCCTTCGCCGGTGGTGAACACGTGCAGGTTCATGGACGCCAGTTGCTGCGTCCCGCAGATGAAATCGCTGGCCGGTGTGGCGGCGAACACCAGGCCCTTGGCCGTCACCTTCTCGCCATGCGTGGCCACCGCGCGGATGGCGGTGCTGCCCGCCTTGGCGACGCTGCCCAGCGCCTTCTCCACGATGTTCGCCAGGCCCCCGCGCTTGTTCCCGGGCGTGGTATTGGCGCTGCGGTCGGCCGCGCCGCGCGCCAGGTATTCGTCGTACCAGCGCATCTCGCGGATCAAATCGCGCGCCACGTCAACGGTAGCCGCGCGCGGCGTCAGCAGGTGAATCGCGTCGCGCACCTCCGTGACTTCGGAGAACATGACCGTGGCGCCGGCGCGCACCAGCAGGTCCGCCGCGTAGCCCACCGCCGGATTACAGGTGACGCCGGAGAAAGCGTCGCTGCCGCCGCATTGCAGTCCCACCACCAGTTCCGACGCGGGAACCGTTTGCCGCCGGCGCCGGTCGAGTTCCGCCAGTCGCTTTTCGGCGGCCCGCATGATGGCCGCGACGCTTTCTCCAAAGCCGCGCTCATCCTGTAGCCGGATCACGTTGCCCTCGCCCAGAACGGGAAAAGCGCCCGCCAGATCGCCCGCGAACAGGCGCGCCGGCTGCAACTTCTCGCACCCCAGGCTGACCACCAGCGGCTGCCCCGCCAGGTTGGCATGCAGCCCGATGTGCTTCAGCGTGCGGATCGGCACCGCGGCGCCCGGCGCGTCGATGGCCACGCCGCAGCCATAGGAGTGCGTAATGGCCACCACCCCATCCACGTTCGGGAAGCGCGGCAGCATCTCCGCCCGAATGCGCTGCGCGGCATACTCCACCGTCGGCGCCACACACTGCACCGTAGTAGCCAGACCCAGGATGTTCTTGGTGCCGGTTCCGCCATCGGCGTTGCGGTAGCCCTCGAACGTGTAGCCCTCGAGCGGCGGCAGCGTAGGCGGGACGGCGGTGGCCAGCGCGAGCGCGTCGAGCGGCGGAGCCGCCGGCATGTCCAGCATTTCCTCGCGCACCCAACTGCCCGCCGCGATCGCGCGATTGGCGAGGCCGATGGTCTGCCCGTAGCGCAGCACCCGTTCGCCGCGCTCCAGATCGTGCAGCGCGATCTTGTGCGATTGCGGAATGCGCTCGCGCACTACCAGTCCATCGGGCAGCAGATCGCCCGGCGCCGCTCCCTCCGGGTGCACCAGGATGGCGACATTGTCGCGAACGTTGACCCGAATGTACATAATTGCTATTCAAGCAGTGGGGCAGGCAATCCTGCCTGCGGACGCGCTTTCCAGCGCGTCCAGACGCCGCAGGCGTCAGCAGCAAGTGATGCCACTCAGGCCCGGCTGAGTACGTCTCTCACCGTGCCGCTATGCTCCTGAATTTTGGCCTGGAGCATCATCAGCGCGTAAATCAACTGCTCCGGACGCGGCGGGCACCCGGGAACGTAAACATCGATCGGGATCACCTGGTTGACCGGGGTCAGGGCGTAGTTGTTAAACACGCCCGTCGAAGTGGCGCAGGCGCCCATCGAGATCGCCCACTTGGGCTCCGGCATCTGCTGGTAGAGGTGGCGGATCACCGGCGCCATCTTCTGCGAGACCCGCCCCGCAATGATCATCAGATCGCTCTGCCGCGGCGAGCCGCGGAAGACTTCGGCGCCGAAACGTGCGATATCGAACCGCGATGCGCCCATCGACATCATCTCGATGGCGCAGCACGCGAGCCCGAAGGTCATCGGCCAGATGGAGTTCTTGCGCGCCCAGTTGACGGCGGCATCCAGCGTCGTCATGACGATTCCTTCGTTCGCAGCCGCCGCGGCATTGTCAACCTGATAGTCGTCAATGCGCGAGAAAAGTTCCACCGGACCGCTGGCTAGGGGGTTATCCATGCCTCTTATTTTCGCATGGGCGGCGGCTCTGCTGTAATGTCCTGTAAAATCAAAGTACCCTCTTGATGCCTTCCGACTCATTCGAGCAGTTACTCGACCGCGCCGCTTCCTCGTTTGGAATCGATAGTGGTTTTTGGGATATTTTTGGCCACTACCACACCACATCGGTGGCGGCCAAGCAGGCGATTCTGCGCGCCCTGGGAGTGGCGGCAGGTTCCGCCGCCGATCTCGAGCAGACCCTGGCCGCGCTGGCGCGCAACCAATGGGAGCGCCTGCTGCCGCCCGCCGTCGTGGCCGGGGAGAGCGGCCCCGTGGAACTGCCGCTGTATGTGCCGGCGGAATCCCTCGGCGAGCGCGCCCGCTTCGTCGTGCGGCGCGAGAGTGGCGACACCAGCGAATTCGAACTCCATCTGTTGGACCTGCCGCAGATCGCCTCGGCGGAACTGGACGGGCGCAAGTGGGTGCGCGCCCAGGCCACGCTGCCCATCCACCTGCCGCTCGGCTATCACGACGTGTCCGTAAGCGTGGGCGGCAGCCACGCGTCCACCCGCTACATCGTAACGCCGGAGCGTGCGTATATGGACCCGCACCTGGCGCACGACGGACGCGCCGCCGGGATCGCCGTCAGCCTGTACGGCGTACGTTCGGAGCGCAATTGGGGATGCGGCGATTTCCACGACCTGCGCAATGTCATCGATTGGGTCGCCGAAGAACTGGGAGCCAGTTTCGTTTCCCTGAATCCGCTCCACGCGATTCACAATCGCCGGCCCTTCAACACCAGCCCCTACCTGCCGAATTGCATCTTCTACCAGAACTTCCTCTACCTCGATGTCGAGGGCATGGAAGATTTCGAGCGCTGCCGCCGGACGCGCGCCCTGCGCCAAACCCCTGAAGTCGCCCGCGAGATCGCGGATTTGCGCGCCACGCCATATGTCGAATACGAACGCGTGAGCGCCCTCAAATTGCGTTTCCTCAAGCTCGCCTTCGCGCAATTTCTGCGCGAGCGCCGCGCCGGCAGTGCCCGCGCACGCGCCTTCGATACCTTCTGCGAACGCGAGGGCGGCCTGCTCGAGACCTTCGCCACCTACTGCGCGCTCGACGAAGAACTGCACCGCCAGAATCCCGACCTCTGGTTGTGGACCGACTGGCCGATAGCCTACCAGGACCCCGACTCGCCCGAGACCCGCGCCTTCCGCGCGAAACGCTGGCGCCGCGTCATGTTCTACCAGTACCTGCAATGGCAGATCGACCTGCAACTGGCGGCCGCGCAGCAGTGGGCGCGCCACCGGCGCCTCTCCATCGGCCTGTATCACGATCTGGCGCTGGCCACCGACCGCTTCGGCAGCGACCTCTGGGCCCACCGGCCGTTCTACGTGGCGGGGTGCCGCGTCGGTTCGCCGCCCGACGATTTCTCCCCGCACGGCCAGGACTGGGCCTTCCCGCCGCCCAACTCGGCGCGCCATCGCGAGGACGGCTACCGCCTCTTCGCCGAATCCATCCGCAAGAACTGCCGCCACGGCGGAGCCTTGCGCATCGATCACGTCATGCGCCTCTTCCGCCTCTTCTGGATTCCCGATGGAGTGGAAGCCACCGAGGGCGCCTACGTGCGCGAGCCCAACCACGATTTCGTGCGCATTCTGGCGCTCGAGAGCGTGCGCAATCAGGTAGTGGTGGTAGGCGAGGATTTAGGCACCGTGGATCCTCCCATTCGCGAGACGCTCGCGCGGTTCGGTATGCTGAGCTACCGCCTGTTCTATTTCGAAAAGAACGAACGCGGCGAGTTCCGGCCCAACGATGAGTACCCGCGGCAAGCCCTGGTCTCTTCCACCACCCACGATCTGCCCACCCTGGCGGGCTTCTGGGTGGCAGCCGACATCGCGGCGCGGCGCGCCGCCGGAATCATCGACGACACGGTGCAGCGCGCCCAACTCGAACAGCGGCGGACAGAGAAGCAGAAGATGCTCGACGTCCTGTTCCAGTTGGAGTTGGTGCGCGCAGACCTGCCGCGCTCCGCCGAAGCCTACGCGGAACTGACCGGCGAGCTGCACAACGCCATTATCGGATTTCTCGCCATGACGCCGTCCCAATTGCTGGCCATCAATCAGGAGGACCTGACCAAGGAAATGAACCAGCAGAATCTGCCGGGCAGCACCTGGCAGTACCCCAACTGGGGACGCAAAATGCGCTTCACCATCGAGCAGTTGCGCGGGGATGCCGAGACGCGCGGGTACACCACCATGTTCCACGATTGGATCGGCCGCTCCGGACGCCGCAATCGGCGGGATTAAGCGTGCCGCCCGCCTAGAAGCTGTACCCCACGCTGAACATCGGGGTGAACTGGTGCAGCATGCCCTGCCGCGTGGCGCCATTGACCGGGGAGAACAAACGCTCCGGGAACACCGTGATGTAGTCGCGGACATCGCCGCTCACCACCACGTGGTCCGCGATCCGCACCTTCACTCCCGCGCCAAGATCGAAGAGCGGCTTCCACTGGCTCTGGTTGGTCAGCGACGCGATTCTGGGCAGCGGCTGCGGACTCGGCACGCTCCCCGTCGTGTCGTAGTACCTGGCGCCGAAACCTCCGGCGACGAACGGGCGGATGCGCTCCGTACGCGCCTTCCAATGGATCAGCGCGTCGTAGAGGAAAACGTGCGACTGCGCCTTTACCGCGCCTTGGGACGCTCCCGAACTGAGAAACGTATCGCCGCCGTGGTAAACATACCGAAACTCGCCCGAGAAATGGTCGAACAAATCCTCCGTCACCACGCCGGTGACCACCGCATGGTTACGGATTCCCGCCTCGGCCGATCCTGCGGATGACGTGATGGTGCCATTGCGGTATGCGCCGTATCCAAGACCGCCGCCGATCACCCAATTCTGCGCCAGGCACGCGCCTGCCGTAAGCATTCCCGCAAGAAAGATTTTTAGAGCCACACTAGAAGTAGACAACACCGGCCGCGCGCCGCGCAACACACTGCTTTTCCTCCGCGATCTCCGCAGTCTTCGCGTGCCGCTCACCGATGGAGCGTCCATCGCGCTCCCTTTACCTTGTTCTTGGTTTTCTCTGCGCTTACCTCTGCGTTCTCTGCGCCTCTGCGTTGAAAGGGAAACCTCGTTTGTTCCAACTCTGTCCCCAAAAACGGTAAAGCACCCCGCGCAAGCGCAACACGCCACACTCCTCAGTAGGGCTCGGGATGCACCGTAACATCGGCGTGCGGGGCAATCTGCTGGATCACGCCTTCGATGGTTTCGGTGAGCGCGTGCGCCTCGAAGAGAGTCTTCCGGCCGTCCACCAGCACGTGCAGGTCGATGAACAGCACAGGGCCGGAGTAGCGCGCGCGAATGTTGTGGCAGTCCAGCACACCCGGAACCGCCGACACCGCGGTCAGAATCCGCTCTTCCATGCCGGCGGGGGCCGAATCCACCAGCGCATCGATCGTCCGCCTGCCCAGTTGCCAGCATACCCAGATCACCAGAACCGAAACGCCCAGCGCGGCCACCGCATCGGCTTCGCGCAGCCAGCCGAGCGACGGCACCCATTCGCCCAGCTTGACGCACGCCAGACCGAGAATCACCACCGACGAACTCCACACGTCGGTCTCAAAGTGCAGCGCGTCGGCCTCCAGCGCCTGGCTGTTGTACTTCTTCGCCGTCCGCGACAGC